>JBMYQZ010000892.1:0-2093 GCA_049601855.1 Limisphaerales bacterium
GAAGGAGGAAATGTTTCGCGCCGCGCGCCAACGGGCGTTGATGAGCAAGGACACCGATGACCAGATCAAGTGGCTGGAACTCTCCGACCCCGCCGCTCCCGACACGGTCATTTCCCTCAATTCCGCCCGCGGTCGCAAGGCCATGGAAGATGACAAGAAGGAGGAGGCCGCCAAGTTTTTTCGCGCGGCCGTACGCGGTTACGAGAAGCTCCCGCGCAATGCCTCCACGCTCAACAACAAGGCCTTGGCCTACCAGGATCTGTATTCGGTTTCCGGTTCCGTGTCGGAATTCATGCACGGTGTCGAGCTGATGAATGAAGCCACCAAGCTTTCTCCGGAGGACGCGATTCTGACGATCAACAGTGCGTCCGTCGCCTTCACCGCTGCCTACTTCGAGCTGCTCACCAATCACCTCGACTTCGGCGTCCTCAAATCGCGGCCGGACATCGCGACCGTGTCCTTGCTGTTCGAGGACGAGAGCGGACGGAAGAAAGTCCATGACCAGTTGCGCGAGTCCAAGACCTTCAAGAAAGCCGCGATCCAGCTGGACCGGGCGATGGTGCTCTCACCCAAGCGGGTGAACAGCTATTTGCTCAGTCTGGAAGTGAGTCGGGCTCTACGTGATCTCGCTGCACTCAAGAAGCTTTCGCAACAGGTCACCACCGCCGAGCCGAATGTGGATTTGTTGAAGGATTCTTATTTGGAAGCCTATGCGCCGGACCCGGATCAGGCGAAGACGATCACGGGGTTGCGAACCTCGCTGGTGGAAGTCCGTAGGAACCTCGCCACCATCAAGGATCGCAAATCGCCCACTGGGGTCATGCTGCGGATCCATGAGCTGTCGATCCAACAGGGCTTGGTGCGTGAAGGTGCCGAGAAGGACGTGGCGGCCTTGGTCGCCGCCTCCCGTCGGCTCGTGCTGGACGCCAATAACCGCTCCACGCGCGGGCATCTCTCCCAAGTCTTGAGTCTGAAGGCGCTGCGGGAATTGCTCGGGCAACACAAGTCGCTGGTGCCCGTCGAAAAGCAGACGCGGAATCTCCTGAGTTCCGCGAACTTCCTCATCCACGTGCTGGAGCAGGGCGGGGCACCCGCCAAGTTCGTTGCTGACAACGCCGCTGCCAAGGAAGCCTCCGCGCTCTATCAACAGATCCAGAGCCAGTTTCCCGATCGGCCTTCACCACAAAGCTGGGCCTTCATCCGGCACTTCGATTCCGCCTATGCGGAGAAGATGGTTCCGCAGCTGAAGGCCGATGAAGTAAGTACTGTGGCTGACGAACTCCGATACCGCCTCGTTCCCTACAACGCCTCCACCGTCCTGACGCAGTATCATCGCACGCTTGCCACCGGCGACGCGGTCGCTGCCAAGGCTCTCTACGCCGCCGCCATCAAGCGCGGCGTCCCCCTCCCGGCGCAGTGATCTTGCGTAACCGGGCATCTCCCCGCCTCGTCCATCTCATTGATTCGCGTAAAAAGTGAATAAACGCGGCTAAACCGCGTTTTTGTTTGGCAATTCCAAGCCGTTCCAGTCGAATGGCCCGTCCGATTTTCAGCACACAATCATGAGCAGCAAACAGGAAGAACAAGACTTGAAGGCCGTCGAACGGCTCAAGGAAGCCACCGGCAAGATCAAGGCCGAATTGAAAAAGGTCATTGTCGGCCAGGACAACGTGATCGAGGAGGCTTTGATCGCGATTTTCACCCGCAGCCATGCGTTGTTGGTCGGTGTTCCCGGTCTCGCCAAGACGCTGCTCGTTTCGTCGCTTGCTGAGACGCTGCACCTGACTTTCAAGCGTGTCCAATTCACCCCTGACCTCATGCCGAGTGACATCACCGGCACGGAGGTGATTCACGAAGATCCCGGCTCGCATGACCGCAGCTTCAAGTTCCTCAAGGGACCGATCTTTGCGAACATCATTCTCGCGGACGAAATCAACCGGACGCCGCCCAAGACCCAGGCCGCTCTGCTCGAAGCCATGCAGGAGCGACACATCAGCGCCGGCGGCACGATGCACGACCTGCCCGATCCGTTCTTTGTCCTGGCCACTCAGAACCCGCTTGAGCAGGAAGGCACGTACCCGCTGCCCGAAGCA
>JBMYQZ010000893.1:0-2087 GCA_049601855.1 Limisphaerales bacterium
TTGCTGGCGGGATTCATTGTGTACCGAGTCAGCCTGCCAAGGGCTATCGAACGCATCAGCAGTTGAGCAAGTTAAATGCCGGTCAGTAATCGCAAAGGACCTATCCGGCGCGCACACGTGGGCTGTTGATCGCAGCTCGTCGCTTCTTATGACACAGCCGATTTTATCTGTACAAAACGTCAGCAAGCGCTTCTGCCGCAATCTGAAGCGATCTTTGTGGTATGGCGTGTCTGACATTGCGGGTGATCTGCTTGGTTTCAACGCCGGTACCGGGACGCGTGATGATGGATTTCACCGGCATTTCCTCGATGATCACCATGTCCTCGTCCGGGACCTTGGTGCCGGGTGCCACCGGTTGGCGCGGCACGCGATAAGCAGTGCCCGTCATCTTCGTGCCATCATGTACCTGATTTCTTACCCAGATGCGATTGAGCCATTTGCCGCTGGTTGAACCGGGCCAACCCGGGCAGACGAGGCGGAGCGGGAAACCATGATAGGCGGGCAGGGGCTCGCCGTTCATTTCCCAAACCAGCAAAGTATGTTCGTCCATCGCCTTGGCGATCGGGACCCCGCGTGAAATGGGATGCTTCTTCGGGTCGCGACTCAAATGTTGATCTTCGCCGTAGTAGCCGATGTAGACAGCCGAGTTTCTGACGCCGACTGTATTCAAGACGTCCTTCAAGCGCACACCGGTATATTCGGCGCAACCGACAGCGCCCAAGGTCCATTGGTTGCCGCTTGCGGGAGGGTTGTAGCCGGCCCGGCCGTTGCCACCGCATTCGATGACCAAGCTGCGCTTGATGTGGGTGAAGCGTTCTTGAAGTGTGTTCAAGTCGAAACTCGACGCTTTCTTGACCTCTCCGTGAATGCTGAGCTTCCATCCCTTGGCATTCTGCCTCCGCGCCCGCTCGGGGATGATGCCGTTGTTGCGAATGAAATGATGTTCGTTCGGCGTGATGTCGTCGTCGAGCAGGGTGACAGGCGTCTCCGCGTTCACCGGTCGGTCGTTCATGACCCGCAATCCACGTTTGCCTTTCAACGTTCCGAATTCCTGCGCAATCGCCTCGGGATAAACGCCCGGCAGCAACTCATCCGCAAAGGGAATGGCCCCACCCAAGGCAGCGGTCAGACCGACGATTCTCCCGCGTTTGACGAATGTTCTCCGACTCTCGTCTTCCATCGTCGCGTCGGGGGCGTCCATGACCGTGGATTGTGTGGCGAACGAGGTAACTTGTCGCGCCAAAACTTGCGGTAATCAGGCATAGTATTGTCCGTGAGGGACTCCGGGTGGAACTGGTGACAAGGCGAGCTACTTTACGTCGATGGAGGAACAAGCGATTATTATTCACCTTGCCGGTGAAAATGAATCGTGAGACTAGTTCCGCCTCGGCGTGCTCCAGTAGCTCAGTTGGATAGAGCATCCGCCTTCTAAGTGCTGAATAGCCTCCTTGGAAACGCAAAAACCCCTTGTTTCATTGGGTGAAACGCTCTTCGGGTTTTCTCTGTTTTACTCCATTTATCTCTTCTTCGACGCTCGGAGGTAGTACTTGCGGGTAGTACCTCGTTCTCACCGTGCTCATTCTGAATCACGCTCGATCATGGAGTCGCTCAACACAAGACTCCCCCACACTGAACCCGACCGCGTAGAATCGTTCCTGCGTTCGTCCTGCATTGACCACCACGCGCACCCGCCCCCAGAGCTCGCCCTGCTGCTGGTCAGAGCTCCCCTGCATCACACGGCATTGGAGAAGGTAGGAGATCGCCTCCTCAAGCGTCTCCATCAGAGCCGCGTGGGTGCCTGGACCTGGCTCGATACGCCAGCCCAGACCAACCTCGCGAACGGTGAAATCGAAGTCCATGCTGGCACCATATCGCGAGCGGTGGACAACTGCCGTCCTTTCCGCCTACGTGAGAACACGTATCCCCCGCCATTCGTCCCCGTGGTAAGACGGTTGCGTGGTCGGGTTTCAGTATGGCCGGCCACTCAGTCTCTAGGCCCGTCGTCCTTGGAAACAGGGGCGGCGGGCCTTTTTCGTGTCCGTATGACTAGGATTTCTTCGTTTGAGCCTGTAGATTCACAGCATGTT
>JBMYQZ010000894.1:0-2079 GCA_049601855.1 Limisphaerales bacterium
TGGTGGATGGGAGTCTCCTGCGTGGACACACCGGCAAGGCGGGGCACTTGGGTCACACGTGCTTGGATACCCGCGGTGAACCGGACATTTGCAATACGCCCGGGAGCCTCGAGGTGATGATGGGCAACTGCACGATCGGGGAACGGAGTGGAGACAAATTTGCGTCGACACATGAACTCATAGAAGCCGTGTGCAATGGCAACACCCATGCGGAACAGGTGTGGTTGCAATCCGTCCGGGCTTTGGGTTGTGCGATCGGGACGTTTTCGAATGTACTCGATCCCGAGGTGGCCGTGATCGGCGGGGGAATTGCGCGGGCGGGCGATTTGTTGTTCGAGCCGCTGCGCAAGGTGGTGGATGAGGTGGAGTGGAAGGTCTGCGGACACGACCTTCGTCTGGCGGCGGCGGAACTCGGTGAATTGGCCGGAGCCTACGGCGCGGCTTCGAACGCGCTCCGCCGGGCGTGATTCTGGAGCGGTTGCTTCCAGAGACGAAATTACCCGATCAGGAGTTTTACCGCCATGGCTCCGAGCGCGAGGTAGAGGACCTTGCGGATGAATGGTTCGCCTTTCTTCACGCTCAGGTGTGATCCGATCCAGCCGCCGATGGAATTGCCGATGGCGAGGGCAATGCCGGGAATCCAGAGGACATTTCCAGTCATCACGAAGACTACCAGCGCAGCGGCCGTATAGACACCGACCACAAAGACCTTGTGCATATTGACACGGACGAGATCGAGTCGCATGACGTTGTGGAGGACGGCCATGAGCAGGAAGCCGACACCGGCTTGAATGAATCCGCCGTAGAAGCCGACGGCGATGATACAAAGGTGTCCAAGCAATAGTCGGGGCGGTTGTTGCGTTTCCTTGTTCTCGGTCGCGGTCTTCTTCGAGCGTTCCTTCCAAATCATCTGGACGAGGATCAGGATCATGATGACGGCGAGGATGCTGTTGAACAACTTGCCGCGGACGAGAGTGCCGACGTAGGCGCCCGCGATTCCGCCTGGCAGTGCGCAGAGCGAAAGAGTCAGGCTGAGCTTGAAGTCACTGAATCCCTTCTTTCGAAAACCGGCCACTGCCGTGGCGTTTTGCGCCAATATGGCGACCCGATTGGTACCGTTGGCGACGGGGCCCGGAAGTCCCATCAGGACCATGACAGGCAGCGTGAGCAGGGATCCGCCGCCCGCGACGACATTGAGAATGCCGGCGACGATCCCGAGCGCGGAGAGGAGAACAAGTTGCCAGGTTTCCAGTTCCATCGAGAGAGCAATCAATGATCAGCAACCGGTAATCAGGAATACTCCAGACTTACTGATCACTGAAGACCGATTACTGATGACTCCAAGCCTAGTGGCCGGGGCCCTTGTAGTTCGGGTAACGGATCATTTCGACCTGCTGTCTAACCGCTTCCGGAGGGGGCGGGGTGAGCCGGCTGATGATCAGAGTCACCGCGAAGTTGAGCAACATGCCAATGGTGCCGATGCCTTCAGGACTGATGCCCCAGAACCATTGGTCCGCTGTTCCTCCGAGGAACTTGAAGTAGATGATGTAGCTGGCGGTGAAGCCGATCCCGCAGACCATGCCGGAAATCGCGCCTTCCTTGTTCACCCGTTTGCTGAAGATACCCAAGATGATGGCAGGGAAGAAACTGCTGGCCGCCAGGCCAAAGGCGAAGGCCACAAGTGCCGCCACGTAGTCTGGTGGGTTGATTCCGAAGTAGCCGGCGATCACGACAGCGACACCGGCAGCCACGCGAGCCGCGAATAGTTCCTCTTTCTCCGTCATGTCTGGTTTGTAGATCGACTTGAGAAGGTCGTGTGAAACGGATGATGAAATGACAAGCAGCAGGCCGGCCGCAGTGGACAGCGCGGCAGCGAGTCCGCCGGCAGCGACGAGGGCCACGACCCACGCAGGCAGCTTGGCGATCTCCGGGTTTGCGAGAACCATAATGTCGCGATCGACATAGATCTCGTTGGGGGTTTCGCTGGGTTTGTTGTTCAGCAGGCGTTGGCCGTGCGTGCCGCGTTCGTCGCCCTTGAAGTTTGGTTTGCCGGCGAAGGCGGCGCCTTTGCCGAACTGG
>JBMYQZ010000895.1:0-2074 GCA_049601855.1 Limisphaerales bacterium
GCACGTCGATGTCCTTCGCCTTCGTCTTCAACAGTTGCGCGGCCAGGGTGTCGAATTCCTTGGAGGACTTCGTCGAATAAAGTTTGGCCAAACGCGCCAATCGTATTTCGCGCAATTGCGCTGTCTCGCTCTTGTTGGCAGACGAACGAGAATTCGTCGCGCTCTTCTTCGCAGTTACCGCTGGCGGCACGCGATAGGTCACCGAGTAACCGCCCGGACGCTTGCCGGCGCCGAGCAGATCACTCGACACTTTCCCGAAACTCATGTTTCCACGCAATGCGTCACCCGGTTTCACCCCTTTGGGGAGCGAAGAAACCCGGCCAATGTGCAAATCCACCACGTCGCCCTTGGCCAACATCCGCGAACTGAACTTGGATCCGCCTGCCCGCGCATCGAAGCGACTCTTGTAGAACGAGAGCGACACCGATTTGCTCAAGGTTCGCTCGATCTGCAGCGACAGCTTGCGAGTCCTCTCCAGCAGGTCCTGTCGATCCGTCCGCACGTGGAGTTTCATCACGTTGAGACCTTTCTTCAAAGACACGGTCGTCCCCGACGAGCCGTTGCCAAGGCGCCGTTTCTGCGCGTCGTAGAGCACGAAGATACCGGATTCCATCTCATCGTTGAGCGCGTAACTCAAGCG
The DNA here is from genome assembly GCA_049601855.1 of Limisphaerales bacterium. Lineage (GTDB taxonomy): Bacteria > Verrucomicrobiota > Verrucomicrobiia > Limisphaerales > JAYPXF01. Next base: position 641 of record JBMYQZ010000895.1, read on the forward strand.
AGCCTTGCCGCTGGATTCGGCAGTGATGTTGTAGGTCAGATCTGCCGCGTAAATCTGACGATCATTCGGCAATCGATCACGACGGCCATCGAGAGGCCGCAGTTTAAAGTCGGCCGGAAGCATCGTCTGGCGCCAGGTCGTGAGGCTGCCCGAGGGTGAGATCTCTTCATTGCGCAGATCTGAGCGAACGTCCACGCGCGTCGCCGATTCGCTCCCATCGACATAGATGTGCCGACTGCTGGGTGTGAGCCCGTGGAAGCGAAGTTCGCAGGTGTATTCGCCTTCGCCGAGACTCGACCAGTATTGACCGAGGCAGAGTTCCAAAGTACGCCCCGCCGTCACCGGAAAGCTGATCACCCGCTCATCGTTGTCCTTCAACGTAAGATATTGATGTGATTGAGCGGAGCTGTATCCGCGACCCGGCACCTTCTGCACGCCGTGAACCACCATTCGACGACCTGCTTCCTGATCGCGGGTCACCACGCGCAAGTCCGCCCACTCGGCACCCGCGGGCACGGCGATGAATCGTCGTTCCAATTCACCGGCGGAGAACTTCAATTCTTCCTTCCATGCCACATCGGCCACGTCGTTGGCTGCCTCCGGCTTCAGCACGGTGATCGGCACGCGAAACACCGGACCACGATCCGGATTATTGGCATCGAAGGCGCGAATCTCCGTGTAGTGTGAACCCGGCTGAAGTTTCGTGCCATCGACGCGCACACGGAAATAGCGCCCACCATGCATCAGCATCAAGTGGTCCGGCTTGGAAACCCAATCGGCGTCGCACTCCAAGTTGAAGCGCATCTCGAATTTCACCTTTTTGCGATTATCCGCCTTTTCATGAAAACGCGGCGTAATCGTGACGATCGATTCCACCGGCCGCACAAACTCGAACGGCTCCCGCATATAGATTCCACGGGCGTTGTCGCGATTGGAGACCTTGATCTCGAAGCGCAGATCTTGATCCGCGAAACGCCGGTTTTCTTTCAGATACTCCCAGGCCTTGTCGATGCGGATCATCCCGGCGCCCTGCGCGAATACGGACACCGTTTCAATCGGAACTGCCGTGTTCACCAAAGCGCGTTTGATGCGGTGTGGCGTGAAGGCAATTTTCTCCGCCTTGCATGCGGAGAGCACGACCGCGATGGCTCCACAAGCATTCGGCGAGGACATCGACGTTCCATTCTTCAACGAGTTGCGTTGCAGAGCCCAATTCGAGACCGGTGCAATCGCCGCACCTGGCGCGCAAAAATCTACTCCAATATCACCATCAAAGGTGGGACCACGTGAAGACCACGTGAAGTTGTTCCCCGGAAGCTCTTCCCGCAGCGAATACTGAACCTTCATCATCTGCGACGACACATGAGCGCCGACGCCGATCAAAGCCGAAGTCGTCCCACCTGGCGCCCCGACCGTGGAAAGGGCCGGACCGTT
>JBMYQZ010000896.1:0-2063 GCA_049601855.1 Limisphaerales bacterium
GCCCGTGCCGTGATAATTGCACAGCTTGTATCGGCGATCGCGAATCATGGTTCCGTAGGATTCCGGACCACGCAGGGTCTGGGTGTAGGTGCAACGCACAAAATCGCGATGTTCCGGTTGCTCCCCGCGCAGAACGGGCAGCAACGAACGCCCATGCATACCTTCCGGCACTGACAATCCCGCCATTTCCAAGAGCGTCGGTGTAAGGTCAGTCAATTCAACCAAGGCGTCGCTCTTTTGACCTTTCTTGACTCCAGGCCCCGAAATAATCAGGGGCACGCGCACAAGTCCTTCGTAAAACCGACAGCCCTTATTGTAGAGTCCATGATCACCGATCATGTGACCGTGATCACTGGTGAAGATGACAACGGTGTTTTCGCGTTGCCCGGATTCCTCGAGTGCGTTCAGCATCCGCCCGACGTGCGTGTCGATCAGCTCGATCATCGCCCAATACTTCGCGAGATCCTGTCGTCGCTTCTTCCTGGTGTGTGCCTTCGCCTTGGATTGAAACATCACCCCTGCTTTCTCCAGCGCCGCCTCCTCCTGCAAATCATCGTCCGTGTATTCGGGAAGGGGCAACTTGGTCGGATCAATTCGATCAAGATAATCACGAGGCGGATCCAAAGGCGGATGAGGATCAAAACAATTGTAGCTGAACAGCCACGGCCCCGAGTGTTTCTCCGTCATGAATTCAATCGCCCGATCCGCGCACCACTTGGTCTGATGAAACTTCTCGGGAATGCCGCCACCGGAAGCTTTCTTAAAGGGCCCATATTCATACCCCTGTTTCGTCAACCAATCCTTGTAGGCATGCCCTGCCGGCCAGCTGTCGTGCGGATGATGGGACCAATGAAAGACGCGATAACCATCGTTCAGCCGTGGTTCAATTCGATCATGTGCCGCGCTCAGGTGAAACTTCCCGGCCAGTCCGCAATCATAACCGGAGTCAGCCAAGGTCTTCGTCACCAAGGGCGCCTCGTTCTGCCACCTCTCGTTCCCGTTCGTGCAGGCGTTCAAATACCGCGGATACATCCCAGTCAAAAAACTCGCCCGACTCGGCGTGCAAATGGGGTTCTGACAATGCGCATGTGTGAACGCCGTACCCTCCGCACATAGTCGATCGATGTTCGGCGTCCGAATCCCCTCAAAACCCAGCGCTGCGATCGTGTCCCAACGCTGTTGGTCGGTACAGATCCACAATACGTTGGACGCATCAGGATCGGCCGGTTGCGCGCTCAATGAGGTCTTGGAAGAAACAGCGGCGGCGGCGGTAAGTGAACTGATAAATCCGCGTCGGTCCATATCGAGGCCGACTATTGACGCTCCAGACAGGCCGAAAAGCAAAATCGGTCGCAACGCACCAGCCGGAAAAGCCGATTGACTTGGCACACCCGGCATCTGAGACTCGACCAGACTCCAGAAAAGAATATTCGGTCCAACGCGGTCCTCCAGACACCATCAGTTATCGCTGCCAATGAATCATTCTGACTTTTCAAGACGCCAAGTTCTGCAGGCGGGAGCGCTCGGTGCCCTTACTCTCGGAAACCCCGGCCTCGTTCTGGGCAGCGACGAGATTGATTCCTCCGGCAAGGCGGTCGCCGCCGAACGGTCGTGCATCTTCCTGCTGCTGTGCGGCGGCCCGAGTCACCTGGATACCTGGGACATGAAACCGGAGGCTCCGGCGGAGATTCGTGGTCCGTACAAGCCCATCCGCACCAAGGTGCCGGGCATGCAGATCAGCGAGTTGCACCCGCGTCTCGCGAAGCTGACCGATCAGTTTTGCCTCATCCGGTCGATGACCCACCCAGGCAGCATCAGCAATCACTTCGACGCGATGCACAACTGTCTGAGCGGTCAGTCGGTCGGCAAACCCGACGACTCGCCGTATCTCGGGTCCGTTGTCGCCAAACACCTGCCCAGCAAGCGCAACATGGTCTCCAACGCCTGGCTGATCAAATGCGTCGGACCGCCGGTCTTCTGTGCGCCGGGTATCGGAACAGGCGGCTACCTCGGCGCGGCTTACGCGCCGCTGTTCGTGGGCTCGGCAAAGAACCATCCCGCCA
>JBMYQZ010000897.1:0-2056 GCA_049601855.1 Limisphaerales bacterium
TTCGCCGGTGTTGCTTCGTTTGAAGCAAACATGAAAAACCTCGTAGCGGCTGCACGGCGAAATGGAGCCGAGCCAATTCTGATGACCTTCGCATCCCACATTGCCGACGGTCTCGACTTGAACGCCCTGCTCGACGGCAAACTGGGTTACGTGGCGACGAAAGAGCACCACATCAATGGTCTGCGTTCCTGGGGCGAAGTGGATTATGTGATCGAAGGCCTGCGACGGCACAACAACATCATCCAACAGATCGCAGGTGAACGGGACGTGTTATTGTTGGATCAACAACAAAGCTTAAGCGCAGAAATCACGAACTTCGTGGACCCCTGTCACTTCAGTCCCCAAGGCCAGCGGCGGTTCATCGCGAACCTGGTGCGGCTGTTCGAGGAGAAGGGATTGCTCCGGCAGGATCAGCGCTGAACGCGGGCGTTGCCCTTCCAGATGCTCCAGACCTGATCTTCGTCGGCGGGTTGGCCATAGTCGGTGAGCAAGGTGGCCGCCAAGGCGCCACTGGCCCAACCGAATTGGGCACACTTCTCGCCTTCCCAACCGCGGAGAACGCCGTAGAGCAGGCCGCCCACAAATCCATCGCCACCGCCGATGCGATCGAGTACGCCGATTTCGCGCGGCATGATGACGTGCCAGTCGTCGCCTTCGGAAACGATGCCGCCCCATTCATGGAGATTGACGCTCACGACTTCACGAAGAGTTGTTCCGTAAACCGAGCCGTTCGGAAACTGCTTCTTCACGCGGTTGATCATCTCCTTGAAGCTGTCGATCTTCGCGGCGATGTCGCTGCCGCCGGCTTCGGGTCCTTCGACGCCGAGGCACAACTGAAAGTCTTCCTCGTTGCCGATGAGGATGTCGGCGAGTTGACCGATCTCGTGAAAGGCCTTGCTGAGTTCTTCCTCGCGGCCCTTCCAAAAGCTGGCGCGATGGTTCAGGTCGAAGGAGATCTTTGTGCCATACTTCTTGGCGGCGCGGGCGACGTCCAAACAGAACTGGGTCGACTTCGGGGAGAGTGCGGCGATCAGACCGGACATGTGCACGATCTGCGCGCCTTCTTCACCAAAGATGCGATCGAGATCGAAATCCTTCGCATCGAGTTCACAACCGATTTCGCCGGCGCGATCATTCCAGACGCGAGGCCCACGAGAACCGGTTCCGCTGTCTGCCATGTTGATCTGATGTCGAAATCCCCAAGGTCCACCCTGCGGCACTTCGGGGCCTTCAAAATCCATGTGCCGGCCAGCAAGGTTGTCCTTAATCATGCGGGAAACCGGACTGCCCTCGACGAAAGCGGTAAGGATTTTGACCGGCAGACCGAGGTAGGAGGAGACGCTGCCGACGTTGGTTTCGGCGCTGGTCGCCTGCAGCTTGTAGGTCTCACTGCAATGGAAAGGCTGACCGTTCACGGGAGTGAGGCGGGTCCCCATGCTGGTGGGAATCACGAGGGCGTATTTGGCGTCTTGCTTCAGTTCAATCATGTCGTGTCAAAAATGAGGCGGGAGAGTGCAACGGTTCCCCCGAATCAGCAAGCGAAAGGCCGTAAAATCGCGACTATTCTTCAAAATCTCGCGCTGTCTCGCGCTTTTTGTTCGTCATCTCCTCCTCGAAGGACGCCGGTCCTTTGCCGTCGCCGCGATCAAGCATCAGCGTGACGGTCCGGCCTGGTTTGTGACCCGCGACGTGCAGGAGTTCGACGAGGTCTTCGGTGAAGCGCTTGCGCGCAATCGAGCCAAATTCGTCGCGGGCGGTCTTCATGAGGCGATCGATGGGGATACCGTCGATCGCGGAAAGGCGAAACCATTCTCCGCGCACCCGGACGGTGGGTTCGTCCGCCTCAGTCTCCCAACGCACGGCGGTGAAGGGAGCCAACATTTCGAAGTAGATTTCGTCCACGCTGGGAATGGCACGGGCCAACAACCATTTGCCAATGGGATCGACATCCGGTTCACCGATGTTGGTGATCACGGCGACGCCGACGCCGTGTTCCGGTGCGAAGCCAATCCACGCGCTGCAGTTCTTGCGACCGCCATTCTTGCTCAGGATCGTA
>JBMYQZ010000898.1:0-2053 GCA_049601855.1 Limisphaerales bacterium
CGTGATCTGGTCCTTGGCATTGATCTGGATCACGCGGCAGGGACCGATGACGGCCTCCAGCGGCATCTGCTCCATGGTCTTGCCGTTCTTCACGAAGTGGCGCATGGAGTCCATGTGCGTGCCGGTGTGCGCGCTCATGGACAGGTGGGTCAGATTGCACGGCGCGCCGTCCTCCATCTTCACCACGCGTTTGATGATACAGGCCGGGTCGCCCGGCCAGTGAACCATGCCGTCCTTCATCGGGACGGTTACGTCAATCCATTCTTTGCTCATGAGATCAGTCGTCGAAGGAGATTACGTGTTTGATGCCACCGGGTTTGCCGGTGAGGAGTTCCTCAAAATTATCGGGCATGTGGCGGGCGGTGATGATGCTGTCGAGGGCATCGGGCCAGCGCTTCTTGAATTCGCCGAGGTCCTGGATGGCATTCTGGAAGGCTCCTTTGTCAGCGTTCACGGTGCCCACCATCACCTGATTCTTGAGCACCATATTGCGCATCAATTGGTTGCCTTGGACACTGATGTCGCCGCCCGGGGCAGGGATGCCGGTGAAACAGAAAACCCCGTTGAGTCCGAGTTGCATCATCACGTCGAAGGAAACCTGGGCAACGCCCAATCCCTCGTAGACCAAATCGATACGCCCGACATGCTCGGCCAGTTGCTCGGGAGTTACCTGGGTGTTGGAGATATACTCAGCGCCGATGGCTTCGACGATATCTGACTTCGGATTGGGAGCCGGAGAGCGGGTGTAGACGTAGGTCTTGAAGCCGCTGATGATCATCTTCATCGCTCCCAGAATGCCGATTGGGCCGGCACCCAGGACGACCGCGCTAAGGCCTTCGCCTGGTAGTTTGCCCGGATCTTCGTTGGCCCAAGGGAGGCGTTTCTGAATATGCCACGCCTGCTCCATGGCTTTCTCGGCAATCGTGAGTGGTTCCGCCAACACGGCATAGTCGCGGAGATCGGGTGGCACGAGATTGAGATGCTTTTCTTCCTCGACCCAAAATTCGGTCATGTAGCCATGATGTTCCTTGATGCCGCGTTCGACGAAGTTCTCCGTCTCGCAGAAGTCTTGGCGATCAATGGCGCAGGGACGGCAAGTATCGTCGGGGCAGGGGCGGCGAACCGACGGCACCACGAGATCGCCAACCTTCAACTCGGCGACGTCGTTGCCCGCTTCTTCCACCACGCCGAGGGATTCATGTCCGAGCACGAGATAGTCGGAGCCTTCTGGGGGGGATCCGTAAACAAAGGTGCAAATCTCCCGATCTGTGCCACAGATGCCCACTTCGAGGGAGCGGACTTTGACCTGCGTCGGCGCAACGATTTCCGGGTGATCATGATCGATGATCGCCACCTGTTTCTCGGCTGGTCGAACGCCGATTGCTCGCATTTTCTTCTGGCTCATGGTGTGAGTGGGTTGCCCGCCCGGTTTGCAGGCGGACGGAGATGGTACCACGCTGGAGGGCGTGAGAAACAAGGAAAAATCAACGGCGACTCATCCGCGCTTCGATCTCATCGGCTTCAACCGGAATGTTCGCCATCAGATCGACGGGGCCGTCCTTGGTGACGACGACGTCGTTCTCCAAGCGAACACCGAAGCCCTCCTCGGGGATGTAGATTCCGGGTTCGACGGTCATGACCCAGTTTTCCTGCATCGGAGCGCCGTGGACGGCCACATCGTGCACATCGAGGCCCATGGGGTGACCAAGGCCGTGAGGGAAGTATTTCTTGCAGGCAAGGTGTTTCGGTTTCGCCTTGCGAATGTCGGAGCGCTTGATCAATCCAAGTTGCAGGAGTTCTTCGCACATCATCTCCTCGGATTCCCGCTGCCAGTCCTTCGTCAGCTTGCCGGGAACGGCCGCGTCACTCATCGCGCGCATTACGCGCAGGACGGCGTTGTAGACCTGCTTCTGCCGCCGCGTAAACTTGCCGCTGACCGGGATCGTGCGAGTCATGTCGGAGGCGTAGTTTCCATAGTTCGCACCAACGTCGAGGAGGAGCAGATCCTTGGCCCTCAGTTTCTGGTCGTTCTGCAGGTAATGCAGAACGCAGG
>JBMYQZ010000899.1:0-2047 GCA_049601855.1 Limisphaerales bacterium
GCTTCAGCGGCGACAAACTGATGGGAGGTCCGCAGGCCGGCGTTCTCGCTGGCACGGGGGCATCGATCGGGAGGCTGAAGAAGAATCCCTTCTTTCGCGCACTTCGTTGTGATCGGCTGGTGATGGCGGCGATGCAGGCGGTGGTGGAAAGCTACCTCACTTCTGAGCAAACCCCGGTCTTGGAGATGATGCGGTCGTCGTGTGATGAACTGAAGAAACGGGCCGCGGAGATATGTGACGCGCTGTCAGGTGTTTCCGTGAAAGCGCGGGTCGGCGAAGGCAAGGCGCAGGTTGGCGGCGGCACTCTTCCCCGGGAACTGATTCCCTCGGTGACGATCGACCTGAGTACGGATGGCAAGTCGGCCGCGGAACTGGAGGCTCTTCTGCGACAGGCTGATCCACCGATTGTGGGTTATCCGTCGAAGAAAAAGTTGAAACTGGATCTGCGGACGGTGTTTCCGGCGCAGGACCAGATTTTGGTCGAACAGATCAAACGGATTGTTGGCTGACGATTGTGGCTAAGAGGAACTTCATCGTCGCGACTGCCGGACATGTCGATCACGGCAAGAGCTCGTTGGTCAAGGCACTGACGAACACGGATCCCGATCGTTTGCCAGAGGAGAAGAAACGCGGGATCACCATCGAGTTGGGTTTTGCCCATCTCCAATTACCAGATCCCGCAAATGCAGACAACGTTCTCGAGATCGGATTGATCGATGTTCCGGGGCACGAGGATTTCGTCCAGAACATGGTCATGGGCGTTGGGGCGGCGGACGCGGCATTGCTGGTGGTCGCGGCGGATGACGGGTGGATGCCACAGACCGAAGAGCATTTACAGATCCTCAGCTACCTTGGAGTGCAACGGGGCATCATCGCGGTGACCAAGACCGACCTGCCCGAGGCGGATCCGGAATTGGCAGTGGAGATGGTCAAGGAGGAGGTTGCGGATACGGTGTTTGAGAAGGCACCGATCGTGGCGACTTCAGTCGTGACGGAAGGTGGGATGGACGAATTGAAGATGCTCCTGGCACAGTTCCTTGGCGAGGGGCTTGAACGTCCGGTCAGCCAGTCGCGCTTGTGGGTCGATCGCGCCTTCACGATGCGTGGCTCGGGTACCGTCATCACGGGTACGGTTGAAGGGGCTTCCTTCACGGCGGGACAGAACGTGTTGGTACAACCGAAAAACATCCCTGCCCGTATTCGCGGGCTTCAGTCCTTCGGCGAAGTGGTTGAAGAAGCCGTCCCGGCTACGCGCACGGCCGTGAATCTGCCAGACGTCGATATTTCAGCGGACAAGGGCAAAGCCTACATCAGTCGTGGGGACGTGATTGTTTCCGTCGGCGGAGCCTGCAGCGTCGTCGATGTCAGCCTTCATAAATCGAGTCGCCCAATTTCAGAACGTTCACCAGCGAACAAGCCGTTGAAACACGGAGCTCGCGTGCGTCTTCACCTCGGCACTTCAAACACTCCGGCACGCGTCCATTTGGCGACGGACGATCCGCTGACGCCTGGGGGCAGCGTATTCGCGCAGCTGCGCTGCGAATCACCGGTGTTTGCACGGGAAGGCGATCGTTTCACCCTTCGAGATTGGCCCGAGACCGCGACGCTGGCCGGCGGGCAAGTGCTTGAGATTGATTCCGCCAGGCGGACGTTTCGGCGCGAACCACAACAGAAATTCCTCCGGGCGCGAGCCGCGGCCCAAGGCTCGCTTGGAGCATGGATTACGTCGGTGCTCGATCGGGACGGATTCGTAAAAGAGAAGGAACTGCTCAAGCAGTCGGTATTCCCGGACGCGCAGTTGGCCGAGGCCTTGGCGGCGTTGACGGTCAAACGAGTCGGCGACTGGCTGGTGGGCGAAGGTCGATACGATGAGTTGAAGGCCCCGGTTTGCCAGACCATCGGTGATTGGCATCGTAAACGCCCAGAGCTTCCCGGTTATCCCCTGGTCAAGCTCAGGGCCAGTGTGGTCAAGGACTGTTCGGAAGCCCTGTTGGACGCCTTGCTTGCGGAGCTGGAGGGAATCTCGGTGACGGGCAACTTCGTCCAT
>JBMYQZ010000900.1:0-2040 GCA_049601855.1 Limisphaerales bacterium
CGGTGTCTGCGCTGACGCCGTGGATCGTCAGTCGATGTCCACCGATGACAGCAGCATCGGCGGCGGTCTAATCCACAATGGCAAACAGGCACATTTGGAGAAACGGCGGACATCAAATCGCCGCCGAGCAGTTGTTGAACGTCCTGTCCCGCTGAATCGCAAGGCGGACTCGCGAGCTCGGCCCTCCACGTGTGGGAGGATGCGTTCGGTGTTCAATGGAGGGGCGAGCTTGCGAGTCCGTTCCCGGACCTACTTCACACCCATCTCTTTGAGGAAGCGAAAGAACTCGCTCTCGGTGGAGAGGATCAACGTGGTGTCGTTCGTGAGCGCGGATTTATAGGTCTCCATGGTTTTCACGAATTCGTAGAACTCCACGGACTCCGGACTTTGATTGTACGCGGAGGCGTAGATGTTTGCAGCCTTGGCATCGGCGGCGCCTTCGATCTCCTGGATCTTGCGGTAGGCCTCCGATTCGATCTGCTGGAGGTCGCGGGTCTTGGTACCGATGATCTTCGCGGCTTCCTCGGCGCCTTCGGAACGAAAGCGCTCAGCGATCTGTTGACGTTCACTGATCATCCGCTGGTAGATCTGGTCGCGGACGCTCTGGTTGTAATTGAGACGTTTGAAGCGGACGTTCAGGAGTTCGATGCCGAAGACTTCCAGTTCCGGCGCAGCATTGGTGTAGATGTCGCCTTCGATCTTGGCGCGCCCGTGCTTGATCGGCAGCCAGGCACTCTGGTTGGTGCTGGTGTTGTCACCGGACAGATCGATGCCCGGAACGCGATCAGTGGTCGTGCGAATAACCTCGATGAAATTGCGTTCCGCCACGGCGTTTCGAATCTTGCTGCTCAGTACGGTGCTGATGCGCGTTTCGGCCCGTCGGAGATCCTGCACGGCGAGGAAGAATTTGGTGGCGTCCTTGATCCGCCAGCGCCCGAAGGCGTCGACGATGATTCGCGTGCGATCGAGCGTGATCATTTCGGACGGTTCGTCATCCCAGGGCAGGATGCGTTTTTCCAGCCGGTTCACATCCTGGATGAACGGCAGCTTGAAATGAAGACCGGCATCGACGATCGGCTGGCCGATGGGTTTGCCGAACTGGGTGATGATCACTTGTTCGGTTTCCTGAACCGTGTAGAGGGATCCGGCGAGGACGATAATGCCGGCGAGGACGGCAATCCAGATGCCGATGACTTTGGCGGTGATGCTCATCGGGCACCTCCCTGGGCATTGAGCTGCAGGAGTGGCAGCAGATTGTTGGCTGAGCTGTCCAAGATTACCTTGCGATCCAGTTGCGGCAGCACATCCCGCATGGTCTCCAGATAGATGCGCCGGCGGGTGACGTCCGGCGCTTTTTGATACTCGGCGAACATGGCATTGAACCGGGCGGCGTCACCTTCGGCTTCGTTGACACGTTTGGTGGCATACCCTTCGGCGGCACTGATCTTGCCCTGAGCCTCACCGCGCGTACGGGGGACGGTCTTGTTGTATTCACCATTGGCCTGGTTCACCACCCTTTCGGCTTCCTGCTGGGACTGGATGACTTCATCAAATGAGGCCCGGACCTGGGGAGGCGGATTCACCTCCCGCAACTGTATCTGCACGATCTCCAGGCCCAGTTCGTAAGTGCGGGTGAGTTCCTGCAGGCGATCCTTGCCGGCCGTGGCGATCTCCTGCCGGCCAAAGGTCAACACCTCGTCCACCGCCCGATCACCGATCACTTCGCTCATCACCGACTCGGCGGCGGCGCGCAGCGTCTCCTCCGGTTCGTAGACCTTGAACAGGTAGTTCTTGGGATCGGAAATGCGATACTGCACGACGAACTCCACGGAGGCAGCATTGAGGTCGCCGGTCACCATATTGCGTTCCTGAGCCTGTTCCGCCTCGCTCCGGGAGAATTGTCGGCGATTGGTCCCGCCACTCGTTCCGAATCCGAATTCCACCATGAGTTGGCGCTGCACGGCCACCATCACGATGGAATCGATGCCGAAGGGCAGCTTGAAGCCCAAACCGGGTTTGGCGGTTTTGTGGAACTTGCCG
>JBMYQZ010000901.1:0-2027 GCA_049601855.1 Limisphaerales bacterium
GCGCTGCTTTTCGAAGGCCTGTTCGGCCCGTTGCATCAAGGGCTCGGCCAAGGCCAATAGACGTTTGTTTTTGGCCAGGCCGACGACGTAATCCACATCGTGGCGTTCGCACCAGCGGAGCATCTTCCAGCGGCAGAAGCCCGAGTCGGCCCGTAGGATGATTCGCACCCGGGGCCATGCCTGACGCAGGCGAGTAGTGAGCAGTTTGAGGATGGCCCAGGCGTGTTTGGCCGGATCGATGTTGCTGGGACGCAGGTAGCTGACCAGCAGTTGTTCGCCACAGAAGACGTAGAGGGGCAGGAAGCACCAGTCCCGATAGTAGCCGTGAAAGAAGCGCTGCTCCTGCATGCCATGGACGCGGTCGTCGGTGGCGTCGAAGTCGAGGATCAGTTCACTGGGTGCTTGGTCGAAGGAGCCGATGAACTGTTCGACAAAGATCCGCGAGATGGCCCCGGCAGTATCGCGATCACTGCGGGCTTCCAGCCGGCAAAGGGTGGGACTGCTGGCCAGGGGCTCATCCCGATCCACGGCTGTCTGCCAGACCGGATCGTGCCGCAAGGTGTCATGATCATTGAGATCTTCGTAACCGTGGGCCATGCCGTAAATGCGCTGGCGCAACTGTTGTAGTTGCGAGTGTTGGACGCGATCAGACAGGCGTGGATCGGGGAGAGCCTGACTGATGGCTTGAGTCAGTCCCAAGCGGCGATCGATCTGGCGCAGGAGCAGAATCCCGCCATCATTGGAAATGTCGGCCCCGCCGAAGGAGGCTTGAATTTGGCGGCGGTCAAAGCTTGGAAAAGTGAGCTGGTCGGCGGTACACTTTGGCATAAGCGAAGTTCTTCATGGTTGCTGTCTTATCACCAAAAACCATAGCGGTTTTGGCCGCGGGCTTCGCTTCTTTCTTACTCCTCTAATGAAATATCCGGGCTAGGGGCAAATGGTGGGCAACGTTCCAGAAACTCGCCAATGGTTTTGCGATTGGCTGCGCTCTCGCACTTCTAGGATACGCGACGTAATGGGATTTTCGTCCCCTACCTGAGTGTACTGCACCGCTACCGCTGGGCGCACATCAGATTGCCATTCGGCATTGTGAAGGAGGGAGGGATCAGCGGACTGCTGTTCGACATGGTGACAAGACCTACGAGGTGCAACACACCATCATCAAACGCCGGCGCGATAGGATTAGGAAGTATCCGATTTATGAAAACGACCGTGTGATGATTCGGATGAATGTGAACAATCGAGAAAACGGACAGGGCGTGCGCACCGCTTCGATTTCCAACTGGAAAACGGGTGCATCGATCAAACGAAGCGCCGGCGGAAGCTACGTGTTGGAACTGAATCAGTTCAAATATGCCAAAGACCGTTCTACTCCCTATCTATGGTCCGCTAGGATAAATCCTGTGAATGCCTGGACGTGGAACGTGACCGAATATGAGAAAACTACGGAGTCGTTGTTTTCTGAGATGGCCACCATCAAATTGAATTCTACGAATCAGAGTCTGTGGACGATTACCGCGACTACAAACAAGTCTGAATTCGATCTCAGACCGATTCGAGTTCTCGCTCCATCAGGAACGAAGTCTTAGGACCAGCGACGAGGAGTGAAATAACTCCGAACACGCCCACTGCTTCGGTGCTTTCGAGCCATTCGAAGGTGTAGGCGAAGGCGGGGATGATCCAGAGCACGATGGCGCCAATGGCGAAGGGCCAGAGGGCTCGTTTCATTTCGGGGGAGTGATGGCAGGCGAGGGCGGTGATGGGGATGAGGGGGATGGCGCTGGTGAGGGAGAGGAGGAAAAGGGGGGTGTTGATGCCGCTGCGGTGGCCGATCCAGGTCCAGAGGAGGGACCAGATGGCGGTGAGGAGCATGCCGGCGGAGAGGAAGCGTTCGCGCCACGGGAGTGCATACCATTGTAGCGGTTCTGCGCTGAACTTCAGGTTCATCAACGGTTTGGCGAGGATGAGGATGGCGAGCGCAGCTGAGATGGTGCCGGCGAGAATGAGGGCGATTGATTTGCCGGTGG
>JBMYQZ010000902.1:0-2024 GCA_049601855.1 Limisphaerales bacterium
GCGCCCTATTTGGCGCGCCTACCCGCCGCACTTTTCGGGCGGCGTTTACACACAGTATCGGATTCTGAACCATCTGGTCGACGAAGGCATTCGCTACCACTCGCGGGCCTACATCAACCTGATCGAGCGCGACGAAGCCTATGAAGCGGTTGTCACCACGCAGAAGGTTCTCGAATCGGAGCTGAACGAAGCTGAGGCCTACGTAATCAGTTTGCTTCCCGATCCCATCGACGAAGGACCGGTGAGCACGGATTGGCTCTTTCAAAGTTCCACGCAACTCGGCGGAGATGCCTTTGGCTACCACTGGCTCGACGACGATCGTTTTGCGATCTACCTGCTGGATGTCTGTGGTCACGGTGTTGGTTCCGCCTTGTTGTCGGTATCCGCGATCAACGTGATTCGGAACCAGACGCTGCCGGATGTGGATTTTGGAGATCCCGGCCAGGTTCTGGCGGTGATGAACAACACCTTTGAGATGGAGGAGAACAATAATCGCTTTTTCACGATGTGGTATGGCGTCTACGATCGCGGACGACGGTCACTCGTGTATTCCAGTGGAGGTCATCCTCCAGCGATTCTCATCGGGAGGAACGGTCGTGATGCGGAATACGAAAAGCTGGCGACCAAGGGACTCATGATTGGGGGGATGCCAGACGCGCCGTATACGACGGGGAGTCTCGATGGCATTGATCCGGGCAGCTGACTCTACGTCTTCAGCGATGGCGTGTATGAGGTGGAATACGCGAATGGAAATGGGATGATGTCGGTCGAAGACTTCGCGGCGGAATTGACGAGGCCGGCTGAGAACGGCGCGCGCAAGGTGAAAGCCATGCGGGGATTCTCCCAACGGGCCCAAGGTGGTTTGGACTTCGAAGATGATTTTTCGCTGATGGAGATTCGCTTCGGCTGAAGCGCCCCGTAACGCCGTCGTTGATACGGAAATGATATGGAAAATCGTGGGGACGGGATAAGGGGAAGATGGTGCCAGAGGCGGGATTTGAACCTGCGACCAAAGGCTTATGAGTCCTCTGCTCTACCACTGAGCTACTCTGGCAACCCAAAAGGGAGGCGGGTTTTAGCGTAGAGAGTGGCGCTCGACAAGAATTTTTGGGGTTTGGCGGTTGATGTTCCCTGAGCGTTGTCCTAAAAGATCGCGCTTCAGAGATGCGCTACCAGGCCGACAATACTGATTCCGGGGAAAACTTGATACGTGCTGCCGAGGAAATTCTTGGGCAGGGGATTGCCCTGTTGGAATCGATCACTGACGAACAGTTTACTACGCCGGTGGCTCCGGCCTTCAACGCCTCGCTCGGGGCTCATTACCGGCATTCGCTGGATCATTTCAGTGGATTCCTCGCGGGAATGGACGAAGGAATGATCGACTACGATCAGCGTGCCCGGAACGTGGTTTTGGAGAGTGATCGCTTTGCCGCCTTGAACAAGACCCGTGAATTGAAGACGCGGATTGAAGGGCTGGTTGGTGATACACTGTCCGGAGAAGTGGTCGTGTGTTCGAAACTCCGGTACGCGGATGGAAATGCGCAGTCGGTGAAGGCCACCGTGGCCCGAGAACTGATGTATGTGATCACGCACGCGATGCATCACTACGCCTTGATTCGAGTCATGGGGAATCTGCTGGAGGTGAAAGTTCCCGCGCATTTCGGTTACGCCCCTTCGACCATCGACCACGAGAGAAAACAGGCCGAGAAAACCACCGCGTGACGGCCGGGCAAAAATTCCACCGGCGACTCCAGGGCCAATTTGCCCGGACCTGCAATTGGGAATTTTGGCCGCAGTACATTTTCTACATCCCGGTTGCCTTTAAGATTGCGTGGCTTTCCCTGAGACACTTGTCGCTTCGCGTTCCGTTCTACACGAATCCGGGGACGGTGAATGGCTTTCAAGCAGGGGAATCAAAGGCATTCTCGCTCGGGAAGCTGCATGACAACACCCCGGAGTTTGTCGCCCAGTCATGGTTGATTGAGGGGGAGACCAAGGAAGAAAAGACGGCTCATGTTACCCGT
>JBMYQZ010000903.1:0-2020 GCA_049601855.1 Limisphaerales bacterium
CAGAACCTTGGTTGGCGAGATTGGCATTGGCGGCATCCGTGCCGACGAAATTATGTCCAAGCTGCATCTGCCGCGGCCGGAGCAGACGGTGAACCGCGAGACATTGCGCTATTTCATGCAAAAAGCGGTCGATGCGCTCAAGGCCGGCCGGACCGGTGACGCCGCTCGCTACATGGGGACCATCTGCCACCTGATCGAGGATTTCGGAAGTCCGTCGCACACCGTGCCGGGTGACAATATGTTTACCCTCCTCCAACAGTTCATGCCGCCGACGCCGGTGATGGAAGGCAAGCTGATGCATGGGCCGATTGAGAAAGGAGACTTCGCGGTGAGCATCGCGGATTATCAACCGCGGCTGCTGGGCACTTCGGTGGAGCAGGCCAGTTGGCTGCTGTTGCATCGCGTGCACGAGGCCATCATCAACGCCCGCAGCACGACTGTGCCGATCATGCGGGCGCTCTATGCGGACGACCGTGCCGCGGTCGTGAAGCACCAGCTGCGCGCCGCCACGAAGGACGCGCAGGTCGTTGCTGATGCGATGCACACCATTGTCTGCCTCGGCTCGGCGCGGTTCGACAAGAAAGCCCGGGCGCAGTGCGAACGCGTCAGTATCGCCCGGTTCTGGCCGGTGGAAGCAGTGAACTTGTTCTATCCGCAGTCGCATTTCTTCAGTGCACCGTTCTGGGGGCATGCGTCCAGTAACGTGGTGATGGAAAAAGGAACGAAAGCAATGCCGATCAAGCTGCGCGTCGCTGGCAAGGATGGCGACGTGAGCGAGAAACTCTTCGCCGAAGGCATCAGCACCGGAATGGGCAAAGCGCTGACGTTTCATTTGCCCAAGGGTGTCTATCGTCGCTTCACCTCGGCCGCGGGCCTGCAATCCGGTATCGGCGACAAAGGCCGCGTGGAGTTCACCGTGCTCGGCGATGGCAAGCCCCTCGTCAACGCGATCGTCGGCGGCAGCGAGCCGGCGCGCAACATCGCCTGCGATATCGGTGGCGTGGCGCATTTGCAGCTCAAAGTTGTTTCGCGTGGACCCGATGCGAAAAGCAACTACGCCGTGTGGGCCGAGCCGGTGCTGGCGAAATAGCCAGCTCATTAAGCCCTTTGCCCTTTCCGAACGGGCTCGATTGGCACGATTGGGAATGGTTCAATCCTCGGGCGAATCGATGGTGCAGAAAGAATCAACATGAGAAGCAGACTATTAATCGTAACCTTGGCGTTGAGCGGAATCTTGAGCGGCCAGGCGCAGCAGAAGGACGGGTGGATCGATCTGTTCGACGGCAAGACACTCAGGGGTTGGCAGCGAGTGAGCGGCGAAGCTGAATACACTGTGGAAGGTGGCGCGATCGTCGGCACCTCCGCTCGGAATACCTATGACAACGTTCTGGCGACGGAGAAGGAATACGGTGATTTCATTCTCGAACTGGAGTTCAACGTTGATTCCGATCTGAACTCCGGCATCCAGATTCGCTGCCACAAACTGGAGGTCGGCGAGAAGCGCCCAGAGAATGGAAAGTCTGCTCGCGAAGGACACGTGTACGGTTACTCAATCGAGATTGATCCCTCGGATCGCGCCTGGTCCGGCGGCCTTTACGAAGGCGGTCACCGCGGGTGGCTGAACAATCTCACCACCAATCAGGCCGCCCGTTATGCTTTCAAACAGAAGCAGTGGAATCACTTCCGCATCGAAGCCATTGGCGATCGCATCCGCTCCTGGATCAACGGAGTCCTGGCGGTCGACCGGAGAGACGATGTGACGGCTGCGGGATTTATCGGAATCCAGGTTCACGGCCAGGGAAACACCCCGGAGAGAAAACGGATCCGCGTGCGCAACATCCGCATTCAGGAGAACCCGACGAAGCCTTCACCCGAGACGGTGGTTCCGAAAAGGAGCGTGGGAGAAATCGTTCCCAAAGGCGCCAAGGTCAGGCAGCTGGCGGACGGATTCAGATTCACTGAAGGCCCGGCGCAGGGGCCCGATGGAATGATCTATTTCACGGATATTCCGAATGAACGG
>JBMYQZ010000904.1:0-2018 GCA_049601855.1 Limisphaerales bacterium
GAGGAGCACCTTTTCCTTCGACAACTCCTTCTGCGTCCGCCGAAGTTCAAGAGCGCGTTCCACGGCATTCTCGATCATTGCTGGATTCGAGCGGCTCTTGACCAGGTAGTCGTGGGCGCCGCGACCGGTCAATTCCCGCGCCAATTTCTCGTCCTCCATCTCGGTCAATACGATGATGGGAGTGTTGCCAGACCGGACGCGAATGGCGTCAAAAGTTTCGCTGCCGTTGCCGTCGGGCAGACTGAGATCCATGACGATAATCTGGAAGCGCCGCCGCTCCATGGCTCGGTGGGCAGCGGCCACGGTGGCAGCGTGTTCGATGCGAAAACCGAAGGAAGCCACCACGGATTCAAGATACTCCTTCGCAGCTGGATCGTCCTCTAGCAACAGCATGTGTGACTGATCAGCTGTCAGGAAGATCGTGTTGTGTTCCGCCATGTGGAGCTCGTCGTGAGCTGTTAATCTGGCCCGCAGCGTGATCCAAGTCCATGCGGATTTTGATCATCGCAGCTGATAAAAGTTTTTTGTAATTTGGCGAATTAGCCGGCAAGGTCCCGACATGGCTCGCAGCCCGGTGGACACCATGGAAGCACTGGAAACAATGGTATCGGGAGTGACAACCGTTCGAAAAAAGCGTGTGGTCCGTCCCCATTGGCTGGAGCAGGAGGAGGGCGAAGGCGCACCGCGGCGAATCAAACTCGATGAACCCTTCCTTGTGGTCGGCCGATCCGAAGACGCTCACATCCGCATCAAGCATCCGAAAGCCTCCCGACACCATGCCTCGGTCATACGCAAGAACGGCGAGTATGTCATGAAAGACAACGACAGCCGCAACGGATTTTATCTCAACGGACTCAAAGTGTATTCGGCCGTCTTACGGGAGGGAGATGTGATACAGATCACCGATTGCGTGTTTGTGTATCACGACCGGTAATTCATGTCGGCCTTTGTAAAATTCTGGGGCACGCGGGGTTCCATCCCCACGCCAGGCAGTTGGACCCGCGTCTACGGCGGGAACACTTCTTGTGTGGAAGTTCGCTTCGACGATCAGATTTTTATCTGCGACGCCGGGTCCGGCATTCGCGAACTTGGCAAAGACCTCATCGAACGGAATCCGGATCGCAAGGAACTTCACCTCTTTATCACGCATACGCAATGGGATCACATCCAAGGTTTCCCATTTTTCGCCCCTGCCCACTTGCCTGAATACCAGGTTCACCTCTATGGAACGACCGGTGAGGACACCAGTCGTTACCGTCTGATTTCCGGCCAGATGACGTCCGCCTATTTCCCGGTCGATTTCGGTGATCTGAAGGCGCAGGTGATCGCCGATATTATCGAGAATGACGGCAAGATCATCAACGGTACCAAGGTTGATTGTTTCCCCACCAATCACCCGGGCGGCTGTTTCGGTTATCGCTTTGAGAACGACGGTCGAAGCATCGCGTACGTTACCGACAACGAAATTCCTCTGAGCGACGACGACACCTTCCCCGATCCGGAAAGCAAGGGTCAGCTTCGCGCCGTCCCCAAGGATCTGATGGATGCGGTGGCAAACGTCGATCTCATGATCATCGATTCCCAGTACGACGACGAGCATTACGCCACGCACGTTGGATGGGGCCATGCAAGTTGCTTTTCCGCAACCGATCTGGGAATTCAAGCTGGCGTCAAGGCGATGGCGCTTTTCCATCACGATCCCGAATGTTCCGATGAAGAGGTCGATCGCAAGGTCGAGGCCTGCCGTCAACGCGCGGAGAAATTTGGTTCCGAACTCGTCGTGTTTGCCGCGCGCGAAGGCGTCGAACTGAAGGTCTAAGTTCTGGACCTCCGGCCCTTCCTTCTGCATTTTCGCCGCCATCCAGCGAATCAATTGCGACTGAATTTCGTCCGACCATCGTTCTCACATGAAAAATATCTCCCTCGCCCTCATTGCCGCCGGCCTGCTCATTCAATCCGCCCAGGCTAACCCGCAACTTCCCAACATTTTCGGGGATCACATGGTCCTCCAACAAAAG
>JBMYQZ010000905.1:0-2018 GCA_049601855.1 Limisphaerales bacterium
AACAGTGGCGCTGCCTTGTTCGTGGCTGGTAAGACCGACTCCATCAGTGGCGGTTGGGAACTGGCACAAACGGTCATTTCAGACGGCCGCGCGGCCGCCAAATTATCGGACCTCGCTTCGGCTTGATGTCGCGATCCGCGAAGGTATTACCCACTCACACCCGCGCGTTGTTTGACGAGGCCGCGGCTGCCGCCGTGGAGTTGTTGCAGCAGGGTGAGGTCGTGGCTTTGCCGACGGAGACTGTCTACGGGTTGGCTGCCAATGCCTTCGACGAAAAGGCGGTGGCGGCGATTTACGAAACCAAGGGACGTCCTGCTCACAATCCGATCATTGTGCATGTTGATGGCACGACCATGGCCAAGCGTTGTACGACGGAATGGCCGGAGGCAGCGCAGCGATTGGCCGACGCATTTTGGCCAGGACCGCTTACCCTCGTTCTTCCGAAGTCGGATCTGGTGCCGGCCATTGTCACGGCCGATGGACCGACCGTGGGCGTGCGTTGGCCCGGTCATCCGTTGATGCGCAAGGTGATCAAGGACTGCGGGTTTCCGCTCGCGGCTCCGAGCGCGAATCGCTCAAATGAGATATCCCCGACCAACTCGGAGCATGTCATGAAGGGGATGGGGGATCGATTGCCGCTGGTGGTGGATGGCGGACAGTCGCAGATCGGGATCGAATCGACGGTGGTGGATTTGACCAGTGATCCGGTGCGGATATTGCGTCCGGGTTTGATTCATGAAGAGTCGATCGAAGCCGCCATTGGCGAAGATGTGATGGTTGGCCAGGACGACAACGAAACGCTCATGAGTCCCGGCCAGTTGCTGAAACACTATTCCCCCAAGGCGCAGGTGCTGATCCGCCACTGGGACGGCGACACGGAACTTGACGAATTGGTGGCGGCAACGCCCGGATCACGCGATCGATTGTGGTTGCTCACCCACACGAATGTTCCGCTGCATTTCGAATCCGCGCATGTTTGTGTCGTGCCTCATGACCCGGAGGCCTACGCCCGGGCGCTTTACGCTGAATTGCATCGCTGTGATGAAGAAGGCGCGGAAGTCATCCTCGTGGAAGCAGTGCCGGATACCGCGGAATGGCGAGGGATAGCCGATCGGTTGCAAAGGGCATCAGCCTGAGTTAAAGGACCAGACGATTCTTGTCTCGCAGACCGATCAAAACGGAATCGCCGGACTCGGTCACTTTGAGTTCGCCGTAGTCGGCGTTCTCGTAAATAGACCCCGTTCCTTCCTCGAAGAAATACGCTTCGGCGCCGATTCGCAATCCGCGGCGCTTGCGGTACCGGATGACGATTTCGTTCTCGCCCAGTGGCGATCCGTCATCCAACCGAACAAAGGTGCCGACGTTGTCTTCGTCGAGCTTCAGCACGACTTTGCCGGACGCTTCCAGTGGCTGTTTGCCGGCTTCGCGGGCCACTTGATAGCGGAGGGTCATGTAGTCGCCTTGCATCAAGGAACGAGGGTCGACGGGGGCGAGTTTGAGCAGGACGCATTGACCTTCGGCGATGGTTTGTTCCTTGCCGACGATCATGCTGTTGACGACGACGAGGGCGAAGATGGCGGCGGACCAGCTGACGGTGGATTTCATGCGGGGCTTTCAGTTGCTTGTTTGAGATTGAAGAGCGGGCGGACAGCGAGCAGCAGGATGCCCGAAGCGGCGACGACGTAGGATTTGTAGGCGAGGTCGACGTCCATTCGGTAGTAGTAGAACCAGAGAGACGCGGCGAGAAACGCGTGGGCGATCTTGGTGAGGCGGGAATCGTTGTTGAGGTGTCCAAGCACGAGCAATCCGATGGCGATCAACACTCCCGGTGTCGTGAGGATTCCGAGAACAAATGAAGCGACGATGAGACCGAGCAGGTGAGGCTGGTCGAGGTTGTTCTGTTTGGCGGCCTGCCAGACGAGCAGGGACAGGGCAATAGTGAGGACGGCGGAAGTTGGGAGCAGCGAGTGTTCCCATTGCTGCTGCCAAGTGGTCACTTGCCAGATGTTGAAAAACAG
>JBMYQZ010000906.1:0-2008 GCA_049601855.1 Limisphaerales bacterium
CACGCCGTGGAGGAAGTCTATGAGATGATTGATGCGATCGAGGCGAACGACGATCACGAGCTCGAAGAAGAACTCGGGGACGTTCTCCTGCAGGTTGTCTTCCACTGCCAACTCGGCGACGAACGCGGCGCCTTCGACTTCGACGCCGTCGCCAAACGCATCACCGACAAACTCGTTCACCGTCATCCGCACGTCTTCGGGGACACCAAGGTCAAGAACGTCGACGAAGTCTGGGCCAATTGGGAGCAACTTAAGAACAAGGAAAAGGAAGGCACCCATCTCGAACGCCCCAGCGCCCTCGATGGCATCCCTCGCCACCTACCCGCTTTACAACGAACCCAGAAACTGACGAAGAAAGCCGCCAAGGCCAAACTCGTCGAGCTCCCGGAAAACGTGAACGGTGATCGCTTGACCAAGACCCAACTCCGGAACCAACTTTTCGAATTGGCCGCGTACGCACAATCGCGAGGCTGGAATGCCGAAGAACTCCTCCGCTCGGAAGCCGACAGAACAGAGAAACGCCTGCGCAAGCAGGAAGCCAAACAAGCCACCTAATCACCCCTTCCCCTTGTCACCTTGTCTCTCCATCACCTAATCTCAGAAAAATGACCGATCCACGTTATAAGAAACTGGCCGAACTCCTCATCGGATACTCCATCGCCATCAAGAAGGGCGAGCGCGTCCAGCTCAACATGATCGATGTTCCCGATGGCATCACCGTCGAACTCATCCGCGCCATCCGCAAACGCAAGGGCATTCCTTTCGTGCAACTCCAGCACGGCCGGATCACCCGCGAACTTCTCAAGGGCACCAACAAGGATCATGCGGATTTCATGAAGTCGATCGAGTTCGGCAACATGAAGAAGATTGACGCCTACGTCGCCATTCGCGGCGCGCTCAACGCCAACGAGAACGCCGATGTCCCGTCGGAGAAAATGGCGCTCTACACCAAGACGCTTCGCCCCGTTCAGAATCACCGCGTCAACAAGACCAAGTGGGTTGTTCTCCGCTGGCCGACGCCCAGCATGGCCCAGGCCGCCAACAAGAGCACCGAGGAGTTCGAGGATTTCTACTTCGACGTCTGCACCATGGACTACGCGAAGATGAAGCGCGCCTCCAAGCCGCTCGAAAAACTCATGACCAAGACCGACAAGGTCCACATCAAGGGCCCTGGCACGGACCTGACGTTCTCCATCAAAGGCATGCCCGGCATCATCTGCGCCGGCGACCGCAACGTCCCCGATGGCGAAGTCTTCTCTTGCCCGGTCAAGGACAGCGTCAACGGCACCATCCAATACAATACGCCGACGCTCTACTCCGGCACCCGTTTCGAAAACGTGAAACTCACGTTGAAGAACGGTAAGATCATCGAAGCCACCAGCAGCGACACCAAGCGATTGAACGAGATCTTGGACACCGATCCGGGTGCCCGCTACATCGGCGAATTCTCCTTGGGCTTCAATCCGTACATCAAGGATCCGATGACTGACATTCTCTTCGATGAGAAGATTGCCGGCTCCATGCATTTCACCCCGGGACAGGCCTATGAAGTCTGCGACAACGGCAACAAGTCGGCCGTCCACTGGGACATGGTCCTCATCCAACGCCCGGAATACGGCGGCGGCGAAATCTGGTTCGACGACAAACTCATCCGCAAGAACGGCCGCTTCCTTCCGAAGCCGCTGCAAGGTCTGAATCCCGAGAACCTGAAGTAGAACCACAAAGACACAATGAACACTAAGCAGACAAGATTCAGATTCCGCGGCGCAGCCGCCTTTGTGTCCTTCGTGCCTTAGTGATCAAAAATTCGGCAATGGAATACGAACCCGTCATCGGCCTCGAAACCCACGTTCAGCTCAAGACCAAGTCGAAGATGTGGTGTGGCTGTCCGAACCAATACGGTTCGGCCCCCAACACCAACGTCTGCCCCGTCTGCCTCGGCATGCCTGGTTCCCTGCCGGTGCCGAATGAGGAAGCCCTCAAGCAGACCGCGTTGGCCGGCATGCTC
>JBMYQZ010000907.1:0-2005 GCA_049601855.1 Limisphaerales bacterium
GCGTTCCAAGCTCGTCGCATCGGGAAGGATGATATCCGCCAACGCGGATTGCTCGCCGTAACCGATGTCGATCGCGACGTGGAAAGGAATCAGCGCTTCGTCAGCGAGAACCTCACGGGCAACGTTCGCCTCAGGATAACCGTAGCTGGCTCCCAAGGTGTAGGACAGGTAGACGCTGACCTTCTGGCGACCTTCCTTGATATACGGATACACCAGCTGACCCACCCGCATCTGATACCAATGCCAGGCGAGCGGGTACTCGCTCGGCGTCGCGAGTTCTCCGAAATACTTCTGCTTCCATTCATCCGGAAAAGCACTGACCCGGGCTTGGACTTCTGGCGGTAATTTGCGGAAGGCCTCTTCGTTGAATCCCTCACCGATTCCCCATGGTCTTGGATCGGAAGGTTTCGGACCCGGCTGACTCAACTTGGGCAGTCCCTCCTGACCGTATCGCCCCGCCCAACCGCGGAGCGAACTGAGGCAGAAGCCACCCGGCTTGCCAACATTCCCCACCAACACGTCGAGCATACGAATCGCGCGATCAGACTGCATGCCGTTGTAGTGCTTGGCCGAACCGCGGTTGGACATCGTGCAACACGCGGGAGCAGCCGAAGCAAACTCAATCGCGAGACGACGGATGTCCGTCGCCGGAACACCGCTGAGCTGCTCGGCCCATTCAGGCGTGTAGTTCTTCACGTCCTCGCGAAGGCGGGCGAGCGGGTAATTAGTCCAGCGATTCCAGAAGGCTTCGTTCTCCAATCCCTCCTCCAGAATCGTGTGAAGCATCGCGAAGGCGACGGCCCCATCCGTCCCGGGCATGATCGGCAAATACTCTTCGGAGACTGAGGCGGTGGCAGAGGGGCGCACCTCGAAGGTCACCATGCGCGCGCCGTGTTCGGCCCGCGCGTGCTGGATGCGATGCATCATGTACAGCCCGCCTTGATAGGCCTCCATCGGATTGGCACCAAAGTTCAGGATGAACTTGGTGTTCTCAAAGTCCTGCGATTCCCATTCGAACTCGCGACCGTAAAAGCTCATCAACGGCGCGCGACGATTGGAGGAACAGATGGATCGGCGATTGAGCCGGTGCGGTGTGCCGAAGGCGTTGGTGAAGCGTTTCGTATAACCCTTGGTCTTGTCGCGTCCGTAGTGGAAAACGAATTCCTCGGGCACGCCATTCTCGCGCAGTGGACGCATGCGGTCGGCAATCTCGGTCAGCGCCTCTTCCCAGGTGATCTGCTTCCACTTACCCTCCCCACGTTTGCCAACTCGACGCAAGGGATACAGCAGGCGTTCCGGATAATAGGTGTAGGAAATCATCCCCTGTGCCTTGGAGCAGATGTTGCCCTTCGAGTTGGGGTCGAGTGGATTTCCCTCGATCTTGCGCACGACCCCATCCTGCACCCAACCGATCACCCCACAATGCGTCGTGCAGCCAAAGCAGATCGTCGGGATCGCCTTGGCCTTCGTGTAGTCGAGTTTTCCGGCGAGGAGTTTTTTGAAATCGATCTCAGGTGTCCCGGCGAGCCTTTGGATCACGGGAACCGACAGTGCAGCTGAACCAACCGTGAGAGCGGCCCCGGCTCCGAGTTTCAGAACGTCGCGTCGTGATGGTTCAGGCATGAGGGGAGATAATCCAGTAACGCATTGCGAGCATCCCAGTCAGGATCAGGATCGGGCGCAGCATGAAAGTTTGAGCGGGGCCAACCAGGGCACAGGCGAGCGGCAGCAGTGTTCCCACACCGAGTGCAACCACCCACGCCAGCAAGGATCCGCCGGCGGTGAACAGGATGATCGCCAGCAAGCCGCATTGGACCACGCCCAGCGCTAGTTCCCGAGACCGGTATTCCTGGTTCCGATCCCGAAGACGCGTCAGCGCCATCCCGGCGTGAAAAGCGGATACCGGAATCAGCGGAATGAGCAGGTAGTGCTGCCAAAGTTGAATCGCTTCTCCCTGTCGCAGAACAAAGGCCGGATAGACCGCGAGTCCGATCGCCGCCGCGCG
>JBMYQZ010000908.1:0-2004 GCA_049601855.1 Limisphaerales bacterium
GGATGTGCTCGCGGGTTCGGATGGCATCGGACGCGCCACCGCAGCCAAGGCTCTGACCGAGTTCATCAATACCCTTCCGGGCGACCAAGAATCGCTGCCCTCGCTGATTCCCGGCGGCAATCTAGCGCATGGTCGGGAACTGTTCCATTCGGTCGGCTGTGTCGCCTGTCATGCTCCCAGAGAGGGATTCAAGCAGACCGCAGCAGGCGAAGAAGTAGACGCCGCCGCCGTCAAGACCGCCTCCATGCCGCTCGGCCAGTTGGGCGAAAAATACACCTGGCGGGGACTGCTTGGATTCCTTCAGACACCTCACGCCGACCGCCCCGCCAGCCGGATGCCACGGACCCCGCTGAGCCCGGAAGAGTTGATCGATCTCACCTGGTATCTACTCAGTGATAAGGCATCCAGGAAGGCGGCCAACAAGACCGGCCAGCTTCGGTTGATCAACCAGGGACGCGTTCTGTTCGCTGATCTGGGTTGTGCCAATTGCCATCAAGCCAAGGACGACAAAGGTGTTGTCACCAGCTCCCTCCAAGCGACACCGCTGGCGAAACTCAAACCGATCGGCGGATGCCTTCAGGGCACGGGCAAATCCCCACGCTTCGCGCTGGATGCCTTTCAACGGAGGGCCATCACAGCCGCGCTGACCGGCCTGGCCAAACGGAAGCAACTCACGCCAGCTCAGCAGATTCACCGACGCATGGTGGCGCTCAACTGTTACTCCTGCCACCAGCGTGGCGATCTTGGCGGCCCAGGCGACGAACGACTGAAGTATTTTGTCAGCTCCGGCTCGGATCTCGGGGACGAAGGCCGGGTGCCGCCCATTCTCACGGGTGTCGGCCGCAAGATGCAGCTCGGCGCGATGGAACAGGTCATCCAGGGAAAGATGCCGGCCCGGCCCTACATGGTCACCCGCATGCCGGACTTTGGGGCCGCTCACGCGGAATACCTGGCCGCAGGTTTTGCGAAAGCCGATCATGATCCCAACGAAAAACCCACTGCCCGCGAAGGCGAAGAATTTCAAGTCGGTCGCAACATGTGGGGGCGGCATCTACTGGGTACGAAGGGGCTCAGCTGCATCACCTGCCACCAGTTGAACGGCAAGAAATCACTCGGCATCCAATCCATAGATCTCGCGCACTCGGCGAAACGTCTGCGCCCCGCCTGGTTCCGCGACTACGTGATCGATCCTGCCAAGTTCCGACCCAGCACCCGCATGCCTTCCTTCTGGCCGCAAGGCAAACCAATGGTGAAAGGCAACGGCAGCAGCACGGCTCGACAGATCGACAGCGTCTGGGTCTACCTCAACGAACTCGACCAATCACGTTTGCCCGAGGGCATGGAGAAGACCGGCGACTTCCTCCTCAAGCCGACGGACAAACCGATCGTCTTCCGCACCTTCATGGAGCACGCCGGCATGCACGCCATCGCCGTCGGTTACCCTGCTTCCACTCACGCCGCCTTCGATTCCCAAAACCCGCGCTGGGCCTTGGCCTGGACCGGCAAGTTCCTCGACGCCGAATCCACCTGGCACGACCGCTTTACCCCGCTGGCCAAACCTCAAGGCGCCGATGTGATTGCCATCCAGCCGAACCAGCCGGTTCACGGAAAGAACAACGTCACCGAGTTCAAGGGCTACCAACTTCACCTCCGCACCGGTCACCCGATCTTTCACTACCAGATCGGCGGGGAGACCTTCACCGACGTCCTGCTCCCCGATTCCGCCGGCGGCAAACGCATGACCCGCACGCTGACGACGAAGACCGGTCGCGTTCCGAAGTGGGTCGAAGTCGCCAATGGCAAATCGATAACTAAGTCAGGCCAAGACTGGACGGTAGACAAGAAACTCAAGGTCAGCTCGCGCTCTGACGCCCGAGTGGTGACCACCGCGAAGGGCAACCACCTCCAAGTCCAGGTGAAGGACACAGCAACCGTCATTTACGAATGGTGAACCAATTGAAGAAAGAACGTCGTGCGGACTCGCAAGCTCGCCCCTCCATTATG
>JBMYQZ010000909.1:0-1998 GCA_049601855.1 Limisphaerales bacterium
TCTATATCTACCTCACCGAGTTTTTCCCTTTGTTTGACAAGCTTTTCCAACTCTGGAGCGATCTGATTGGGACGTAAACCCGTTGCTCGCGGGCGCGGGCGGAACGACCCGGGCATTCGTTCGCGGGGTAGGACCGGGCCGGTTTCCGGACTCGCAGGAGGAATTGAACCGCTATGATCTGATTATCTTTGGAGACCTGCCGTACGGGCAATTCACGGCGCAGGAGGCCATTTGGTTTGCCGATTACGTTGGCGATCGCGGCGGTGGCATGATTTTCATGGATGGCCGGCGGGAACGCTTGGGTGTTTTCGCACCGACGCCATTGGGTATCCTGATGCCGGTCAAGTTCAAGGCCGGCTTCCCGGTGTTTCAAAAGACGCCCATGAAATACGAGGTGTCGGCCGTGAACGACCTGCTTTCGCCGATGAACCTGACCGGTGATCCGGACATGAATCGCGCGATCTGGGGCTCGCTGCGTGGTCCGCACTGGGTATCCGATGTCACCGCCAAGGCGGGCAGCGAAACACTGGCCTCGCTCGTCTACGGGCCCAACAAGATTCCAACGATGGTGGTTCAACGCATCGGCAGTGGGAAGTCGGTGTACATCGGATCCGATGAATCCTGGCGCTGGCGATTCAATATCGGAGATACCTACCACAGTCGCTTCTGGAACCAACTGGCCAATTGGGTGATGGAGCCACCGTTCCAAGTGAAGGACGATTTCGTGTCCCTCGATACCGGCAATCTCCGCTACGATTCCGGCGAACGTGTTCGCATCCGAGTGCGGCCACAAAAGGAGGCTCTCCGGCGCGCCCCCAATCCGGTCATCTCATTGATCCTGGAAAAGGACGGCGAGCGAGCGGCCACCATTCGGCTGCGGGCAGATGATGATGGCAGTATGGTCTACCGTGGTGAAACCCCGGCCTTGGGCGACGGTGAGTACGAGGCCAAGGTGAGAATTGAAGGTGTGCTGGACACTTTGATCCAGGCGCAGACCGGATTCTCGATTGGCGCGCAGGGGCGGATGGAAACCGCCCAGCTGCATTGCAATGTTCCGTTGCTCACGGAGCTTGCCCGCGACTCCGGCGGCCGTTATCTGCCGGAAGAAGAAATCGATTCGCTCATCGACCTGCTCGCTCCCATGGCCAAGGGCAACGTGATGGAAGAACAGCTTTCGCTTTGGAATAGCTACTTCTGGTTCATCCCCGTCATCCTACTGCTGGGTGCTGAATGGTATCTGCGCAAGAAGGCCGGATACGTCTAGTAGGGCAACTCTCTGTGGATTCGCGCACAGAGCCAAGGATGGGACCTGCCGTCTGGTTCGCGTCAATGACCTGAGCTGAGGTATTTCTGGCGGAACTCATCGCGGCGCGAGCCACGTTGTTACTTCGGATCTTTTTCTTCTTTCTTGGCGTCCGGCTTCAGCCACGGCGGCAACTCGATGTCCTTGCTCTTGATTGCGGCTGAATCACCGGTCCAGGTAAAACCGGTGTCTTCGAAGCTCTTGCGGTTGTTGAGCAGGTGTTCCAGCAAGCGTCCCGCCAACTGACGATTCTTCGAGTCGCCTCGGACCGAGAAAGGTTGCACGGCTTTGGCGCCGTCGTGATCGATCGAAATGAACTCGAGGTGATCGGCCTGCAGTTGGTAGTTCACCTTGTAAACAATTGCGGCTTCCAGCGCACCGGCGCGCATCTGATTCACGAGGAAATCTGCCGTGGGCACTTCCACCAC
This sequence comes from Limisphaerales bacterium, assembly GCA_049601855.1. Taxonomy (GTDB): domain Bacteria; phylum Verrucomicrobiota; class Verrucomicrobiia; order Limisphaerales; family JAYPXF01. The sequence continues at coordinate 1,732 of JBMYQZ010000909.1, forward strand.
CACGTTCTTGCGGATCGCATCGTGCAGAGCGGAGGACTTCAACATTCCCTGCGTCATGAAACCGAGGGTGGATTGTTCGGCGTTGCAGAGGCCGACTTTCAAACCCGGTCGAGCCAGGTCGGCGAGCGTCTTGATCTTCTTGGGATTGTCCTTACGAACCGCGATGCCGATCTCGGTTTCCGTCAGCAGGACCGATTCGGGGAAATGTTCGGCGACCGGCGGAACAAAACAAAGGTCGCAGGCATAATAGGCATCCGGAAATTTCGG
>JBMYQZ010000910.1:0-1996 GCA_049601855.1 Limisphaerales bacterium
GGAAGCCTTCACGATTTCGTTGGTCTTCACGCCACAGGTGGTATTGGCGTAGTAGTCGCCACGGGTTTTCAAGGACATGACGACTTCCTCGAGCGAGGCATTGCCGGCGCGTTCGCCGATACCGTTCACCGTGCATTCGACCTGGCGCGCTCCGTTGCGGACGGCAGCCAAGGAATTGGCGACGGCCAAGCCCAAGTCGTTGTGGCAGTGGACGCTGATGATGGCCTTGCCCGACTGGAATTCCGGGACGGATTCGTGGAGTGCGCCGATCAACTCACCGAACTGATCCGGCACGGCCCAGCCGACGGTGTCGGGGATGTTGATGGTCGTGGCTCCCTCGGCGATGACGGCTTTGCAGATGCGGACCAGGAAATCCAACTCGGTGCGGGAGCCATCTTCGGGGGAGAACTCGACATCTTCGCAATAGCCCTTTGCCTGCTTCACGCCCTTCACCGCTAGGCGAACGATTTCCTCCTGCGCTTTGTTCAGCTTGTGTTCGCGATGGATCTTGGAGGTGGCGAGAAAGACGTGGATGCGTGGCTTCTTGGCGTGTTTCACGGCTTCGCCGGCGGCGTCGATGTCGCGGCCAACGCAGCGGGCGAGTCCGGCGATGATCGGCCCCTTGATCTGTTTGGAGATCGTCTCAACTGCCTCGAAATCGCCATCGCTGATCACCGGGAATCCGGCTTCGATGACGTCCACCTTGAGGCGGCCGAGCTGACGGGCCACTTCCAGTTTCTGGCGCAGGTTCATCGAGGCGCCGGGGCACTGCTCGCCATCGCGCAAGGTGGTGTCAAAGATGCGGATACGTTGGTTCTTCGCTTTTTTCATTTTGCTTTCAGTTGTGGCGATGAAGTCCTGATAAAGAAAAACCCCACCGCCGGGTGGACGGTGAGGTTCTTCGAAAGTGTGTCTTCAATCAGAACCGGCCCGCCGTGCGACCCAGAAGGAGCACGTCCAGAAGGAGTAGGCTAAGGTTCTGATCCAATTTCATCTCCAGTTCAAATATACCCGTTGTGGTAATCGGTCAACGGGAAACTTGAGTTAAGTGTGGGTGAAACCAAGTAATCAGTCTTTGTTACGCAGCTCTGATTAATGTTTACCGGCCTTCACGCCCCGATCTGTTTCTTGATCGAATCGGTGATCTGATTGGTCCACTTGTCGATGAGCTTGCGGTCGCTGCTTTCGATGAGGAGACGACATTTGGGCTCGGTGCCGGAATAGCGGAGCAGGACGCGGCCACCGGAGGCTTTAAGGTCCTTTTCGGCGGTCCTCACGAGATCGAGAACACCGTCCAAGGTTTCGAACTCGGGCTTCGATTTCACGCGGATGTTGGTGACCTTCTTCGGAAAACGGGTCCAGCACTTGCGCAATTGCGAGAGGCGCATGTCCTTTTCCTTCATTGTCGCGAGAACCTGCATTGCGGCGACGAGGCCGTCGCCGGTGGAGGAGTAATCGCTGAAGATGAGGTGACCGCTTTCTTCGCCGCCAAGGTTGAGATCGCCCTTGAGCATGGCGTCGATGACGTTCTTGTCTCCGACGCCGGTGCGGATGATTTTGCCGCCGGCCTGCTTGATGGCGACGTCCATGCCGGCGTTGCTCATGATGGTGGTGACGACGGTCTTCGAGTTGAGCGTGCCTTTGGCGAGCATGTCGAGACCACAAATGGCCATGACGTCGTCGCCATCGAGAATGGTGCCGGCTTCGTCACACAGAATCACGCGGTCGCCATCGCCGTCGTGGGCGATGCCGATGTCGGCGCGATATTCCTTCACCTTGGCGGCGAGGTGATCCGGGTACATCGAGCCGCATTCCTTGTTGATGTTCGTGCCGTCCGGGGAATCGCCGTAGACGAAGGTCTCAGCGCCGAGTTCACGAAGAACGCAGGGGGTGGACTTGTAGGTGGCACCGTTGGCGCAATCGATCACGATGCGCATGCCATCGAGAGTCATGCGACGAGGGAAGGAGGATTTGGCGTATTCGATGTAACGACCGA
>JBMYQZ010000911.1:0-1990 GCA_049601855.1 Limisphaerales bacterium
CTTGGCCTCCATCTATGACTGGTTGTGTTGAACGGTTTTCGAACACACCCTAGTCTCGCCATGACCACCATTATGGCTGAAGACAAGAAAGCGCGTATCCTCTCGATTTGCCTCTGGTTGCTCACATGGGTGGGGGTGACGGCGGGGACCAACGACCGCCACGTGGTGGTGATCAGCATTGATGGATTGCCGGGCGACTTGATGCGGGATCCGAAGTTCAAGATGCCGGTGTTGCGACATCTTGAGCGCGATGGTGCTTCGTGCCGCCAGTTGCGGGTGAGTCTCCCGACCGTGACGCGGGCCAATCACGTCAGCATGGTCACCGGAGTGAGGCCGATTCGAATGGCATGCATTCCAACAAATTGCTGAAGCGCAAGGATCATACGGCCGTCACGCTTTCCCTGGCGGAAGGATTTACGAAGGAGCAAAGCATCGCCGTACCGACCGTATACGATCGGGCATTCGAGGCCGGTTTGAGCACGGGGGCGGTGGGCTGGCCGGGCTCGGGCGGGGCAGGTACCTGGACGTGGACTTTTGCGCCGGCCCGCGATCAAATCACGCTGGAGAAATACAGCACGACCGCCCTGATTAATGAACTGAAGATCATGCGCGTGCCGGTGAAGATGCACTCGGTCTGGGTCAGTCAACTATGGCATGGCAGCCGACATCGCGATCAGTTGCTGACCGATATCGCGTGTTATCTGCTGGAGAGGAAGAAACCAAAACTCCTGTTCACCTACCTGACCGCGGTTGACCTGTGGCAGCATGGCCACGGCGCGCATTGCGGCCAGGCGTATGAAATGGGCCCGCACTGCGATCGCCAGATTCAACGGATCTTGGCTTCGGTCGCCGAGAGTGGATTGGCCGATCGGACAACCATCATCGTTGTCTCCGATCACGGCTTCGCTTCACTCTCGAGTTACGTGTATCCGAACTTCCTGTTGCGCCGCGAAGGATTGCTTGCCGTTGCTGGCGACAAGTCCACGACGGCCAAGGCCCGGGCCTTGACGCAAGGGGTTGCTCTTTGGTGTACGTGAAGGACAAGCCCGGAAAGGAAGCGGTCGTCGAGCGAATCAAGGAACTGTTCTCGACTCGGAAAGAAATCGTCGAAGTGGTGGACTACCAGGCGCGGGCGAAGGGGCCAGCCATGGGGAATCCTGAGTATGCGCCGGATCTGTTCCTGGTGGCCAAACCCGGCTTTGTGTTCGCGGATGAATGGAAGGTGGATTCCTTCGCGATCAAGAGCAGCCAACCATACGGGGTGCACGGATTTCACCCGGACGATCCCAAGATGTTCGGGTGCTTCATGGCGTCGGGCTACGGCATCAAGCGCGGGGTCAAACTCGATCGGATGCAAATCATCGATCTGGCTCCGACTATTGCGACTCTTCTTGGACTTGAGTTGCCGGACGTCGACGGGCGGGTGTTGAAAGAGATTCTTTCGGACTTGAACGTGGCCGAATCGAATCCCTAATAGCGGCTCGATGCGTGCAAATATTATTCTCTTCACGACGGCGATAGTTCTCGCCGGATCCCTGGCTGGCAACGCCGCCGAAGGCAGCCTGAAACCGTTTTTCGGCACACCTGTTTTCGATCAGCAAACGGTGTTTGCCGACGCGTCCGGCAGCGTCCGTGAACCGTACCTGGCGATCGGGGTTGATGGGACCTTGCTGGCTGTGCGCAGTTACATCGGCAAGCTCCGGCGCAGCGAGGATGCCGGACGTTCATGGGGGGAGATTCAGGATATCGACATTCGTATCTTGGACAGCAACCTGATCGTGGATGAGAAAACCGGGGACATCATGTCCATCCGGATGTGGGACGGCAGCGACCGGTTGATTCGCAGCAAGGACAACGGCAAAACGTGGAAGGCCGAGAAGGTCACCGTGAAGCCGAGTCAGAAGATGAAGCAACTGGCAAAGAGCGGCGCCAAGCTGCGGGGCGTCAAGGAAGGCAACAAGCTCGGGACCTACTTCCTGCACGCCAACGC
>JBMYQZ010000912.1:0-1988 GCA_049601855.1 Limisphaerales bacterium
GACTTGTGTCCCGCCGGGATCTTCGCCGGCCAATGCGCCAACAACGGCGAGCGAATGCCTCCTTCGTAGATTGACGCCTTGGAACCGCGATGCGGCCCAACGAAACGTGGTCCATTGGGTCCGTTGTCATTCAGGAACATCACCAGCGTATTTTCGTAGGCGCCGATTTTCTTCAAAGCCTTGAACAGCTTGCCCACGTTCTCATCCACATTGTCCTCCATCGCAAAGATGCGGGCGGTGCGGTCTTCATGCCGCTTGAATTGTTTTTCCGGAAATCCCTTTGGAAAGGTACCGTGCAGATCCATGCCTTGGTATTTCTTCAGCAACCCTTCCGGCACGTCGTGATACGGACCGTGCGGCGCATTCATGGGAAGATAGATAAAGGTCGGTTTTCCTGCTTTGTGGGTCTTGCTCAGGAACTTGATCGCGTTGTCAAAATACACGTCACTGCAATAGCCCTTGAAGGTCTTCTCGACTCCGTTGTGCTGCAGAATCGGGTTCGTGTATTTCCCTTCGCCACCAGGAGGATCTGACGGTTGGCCGATCCCGCCACCGCGATGCACCAGGACCTCGTCGAGGGCGCGGCCAATTGAGTTTTTTCCACCACCGCCGCGCCCGCCTCGGTTCTGGCCGTCGCGATTCGGGTTGGTGCTTTGGGCACATGCGAGGGTCGCGACGAGGACGAACGTCAGAGGCGGGAGGAGCTTTTTCATGATGTAAACAAATGTGGAGCTCATGTTTATCGTCGGCCCTTTCCGCCGCCACGGGTTCCGCGGCGGATTTCGTCTTCGGTCAGCTTGCCGTCGCGATTGCGATCGAACTTCATGAGGACGCTGGCAGCGTTGCGCATTTCTCCGGGTGTGACCTGGCCGTCTTGATCGACATCGAGTGCCATGAGGATTCCGCTTGGTTTGCCACCGCCTCCGCGCGGGGCTTGTCCGGCACCGAGCGGCCGGCTTTTGTCAATCTGTGGCATCTCGGCGTTCACGGATTTCAGATACGCGGTCATTTGTCGGGTAAGCGCGGCAACCTTGTCGGGCATCTGTGCGGCGAGGTTGTTGCGCTCGCCGAGGTCAGTCTTGAGGTTGTAGAGGTGGCGGTCGCCGGTCTCGTAGTAATGGATCAATTTATGGTCGCCGAAATGGATGGATGAGGCGGGGCCAAGAGGGTCCTTGTCGTAATGGGGAAAGTGGACGACGAATTCTTCGCGCGGGCGACGGACCGTTCCGCGTCCGGCGTTGAGGAGGATGTTCTTCAGGCTGCCGCCTTCCAGTCCTCGAGGATTGGGAGCAGTCACACCGGCGAGTTCGGCGATGGTGGGAAAGAGATCCGCGCCGGAGGTGAGGATGTCGGCGTAGGAACCGGGTTCAATACCGGGACCGCGAAAGATGAGCGGGACACGAATGCCGCCTTCGCGGACGGAGCCTTTCCCGTTGGCAAGCGGGCCGTTGCGTCCCTGGGTGCCATGGTCGGTGGTGTAGAAGAAGTAGGTGTTGCCGCTGATGCCGAGTTTGTCCATGGCGTCGAGCAACTGCCCGGTGGAGAGATCGGCGTCGAGGGCGACCGCGGCCGCACCGAGTTGGGCGAGGTTGCGGTTGCCGACGCGTTGTTTGAGCAGGGCCATCGTTTCAGGTTTGCAGTCGAGGGCGCTCTTGCCGCCGTAGTGGGAGATTTGTAGGTAGAAGGGTTTGCCGGTCCGCACGCTGCGGGTCATGAAGTCGATGCCTTTGGCGACTGTGCCGTAAAACTGTTTGGGATTGGGATGCTTGCTGTTCTCCGGTCCGGAATTGGAGTTGGCCCCGTCGTGTTCGTCGAAGCCGTGGCGAGAGGGGCTCAGTTTACCGACATGCCACTTGCCAAAATGAGCGGTGGTGTAGCCGATGGTCTTCAATTGTTCGGCGATGGTCGTGACCGATTCGGGCATCTCGGTGCCGCTGTTTGACATGATGACGCGGCCGCCACTGTCCGCCGTGTTCACGAAGGTCATG
>JBMYQZ010000913.1:0-1982 GCA_049601855.1 Limisphaerales bacterium
ATTCGTGGAAGGTGAGAGTGGTCTACCGAAGGCGGTGATCCGACATGAACTGGCGGCGGCGGAGGTTTATTTGCACGGGGGACACGTCGCGGCTTTTAGTCCGGCCGGGGCAGGGGAAGTGCTTTGGATGAGCGAAGAGGCGGTGTTTGCACCACCGAAGCCGATTCGTGGTGGCGTGCCGGTTTGTTGGCCGTGGTTTGGGCCGAAGGAAGGATTTCCGCAGCACGGGTTCGCACGGAACCGGATCTGGCAGGTGCGAGGCAGTGAGGCAGGTTCATTGACGCTCGGTTTGTCCGACGACGAAGAAAGTCGGGAGGTCTGGCCGCATGCGTTTGACTTGGAGTTGTCCGTGACAGTGGGGGCCCGATTGCAGCTGGCTTTGCGGTCGCGAAACACCGGAGTTGAACCGATCGAGATTGGCGGGGCGCTGCATACTTACTTCACCGTCGGGGCGATTGATCAAATCGCGATTCACGGACTCGAGGACTGTGAGTATCTCGACTCGCTCGCCGGTGGGGAGAAGAAGCGCCAGGACGGACCGGTGAGGTTTGCCGGTGAAGTGGACAGAATCTATCTCGATCGGAACGCTTTCATGGAAATCGATGACCCGGTGCTGCAACGCCGGATTCGTGTGAGCAAGGAAGGGAGCGCGACGACAGTGGTCTGGAATCCGTGGGTCGACAAGTCGGCTGCGATGGGTGACTTCCCCAACGACGGTTACAAGTCAATGGTGTGCATCGAAACCACCAATGCGGCGGATGATGTGCATGTGCTGCAACCCGGAGGGGAGCACGTGATGGCCCAGATTGTGGAGCTGGTGTGAACCGATTTTGGATCCGCTACGATTAATCGCCTCGGACGGTGTCGCCGACTTGCGGCGTGCCGCTCAGGATATCGGCTGCGTAGTTCGAAGAGCGGACCTGTGTGGTGGTCTTGAGTTCGCCGACCTTCTGCTCGCCACGATAAACGTTCAGCGTGGTGTTCACCGGCGGCACTTCCCCGACACCGCCTTCAACGACGACGTATTTCGCCGCGGCTTTGATGAACGCGATGCGCCCTTGGTAAACAACCACCGGTGTGACCTCGGTGGTTTCAGCACCGGGATCAGGTTGCGGTTCTGCTTTTTCGCCCTGGGTTGTGCGGCATGCTGTGAAAACCAAGCCGGCTGCGAGTATGAGGATCGCCCTTGTCATGTAAAACGCGGGTAACATACGGATCGAGAGTTTCAGGTCAACGGTGATTGGAGAAGAGTATCCGTAGTTTCAGGTAAGTCAAAAATACGGGAAAACCCGAGGGTTTGGCAGAGGTGCCAGTAATCGGTAATCAGTCTTCCGGTTGCTGGCCTGTGATTACCGATTACTTGGTCTGCTTCGGTAGCAGCTTCGTTGCCTTGCATTGAATGATCGCCCAGCGCCGATCCCAATCATCCCAATACGGTTCCCATTCTCGGCCGGTGAGTTTCTTCTTGGCCGCTGCCAGCGCGGGGGCGGCTTTGGGTAGATCTTGGGCGAGGGTTGCCCGGTCCTTCCACTTGATCCACGTCTCCAGCCACACGCAGATGTTCTCAGGATACTCCGGTGCGTGCTGCTTGATCTTGGCGATATGGGCGCGGGCTTTCTTCTTGTTGCCGACGCTGATCGGCCAGCCGGGCGCATCGCGATAGAGCTGGGTGAGACAACGATCCGGACCGGCATGATTGAGTTTCGGACTCGTGCTTGCGGCGAACACCAGTTTCGTCTGCATCTTGCGCACGAGACCAAGCGCCGCAAACAACTTGGTGCGCGCCAATTGACCCTGGTTGAGCGCGTAGTAGTAGTTGACCTCAGCTGATTTGGGGGCGGAGGCGAAGGCTATCTGGCAGGCGGCGATGCCCCGTTCGGCAACCCGGGCGCGGTCGGTCTTGTTGGTCGTGAATTCGCCGGCGAAAAAGTAGGCTTGGCCAAGTTTCCATGCGAGTTCGACATCTTTCGGCTTGGCCTCGT
>JBMYQZ010000914.1:0-1980 GCA_049601855.1 Limisphaerales bacterium
CGCGGTGGGCGGCGGCGGATCAAATGAAGCCACGGCCACGCGGGCCACCGTTGGTGGCGGGAGTTCGAATCAAGCAACCAACTCTCACACCACCATCAGTGGTGGATTGGGCAACCGCGCTTTTGGCCCCTATTCTACTGTCCCCGGTGGCAGCTTTGGGAAGGCTTCCAATCACGGTCAAATGGCCTACGCCGCGGGGAGGTTCTCGGCGGACGGTGACGCACAGACGTCCGTGTTCGTACTTCGCATCGAAGCGTCATCCGGTTCCAACACCACCGTCCCGCTGGCACTCGACGGAAGCGCTTTGGACGGTATCCCGATTCCGGATGACAGCACGTGGGCGTTCTCGGCCCTCGTCGTGGGACGGAGCAGTACGGCAGGTTCAGCCGCCTATCGGATCGAGGGTGTTATCAGGGATCACTTCGGCACCACGGAATTCGTTGGCACACCCTCCGTTGTGATACTGGGTGAAAGTCATTCAACCTACGACGCCACAGTCGAAGCCGATAACGTCAACAAGCAGTTGGTGATCAAAGGTTCCGTATCGATCAACCAAACAATGCGGTGGGTAGCCAGCGTGCGCACGGTTGAATTGATTCACTGATCCGTCATGAAAGCGCATTTCTCTCCCCTTCTCGCGGTGGGATCCATCGTATTCTCGCTCACCAACGTCTTGCCCGCCCAAGACCTTGCGATCACGTCATTTGCCATCGCGAACGGCGGGGGCAAGAGCACCGGCAACGGCTTCACCCTGCGCGGCACAATCGGCCAGCCGGAGAAAGCGCCCTCCACGGGTGGGACGCTCAAGGTGAAAGGCGGATTCTGGAGTGGAATCGTCGTCGTGCAGACTCCCGGAGCCCCCATCATCCAATTGAGCCCCGCCGGGTCGAACGTGATTCTTTCCTGGGATGCAAATGCCACGGGTTACCGCCTGCAAGTCACGCCGCTCCTCCGCTCCAACGCCACCTGGACAGACGAAGGCACAACACCGATTTTGGAAGACGGCCGCCGCCGCGTTACCGTTTCCGCCACCGGCGGCATGCGCTACTATCGACTGCGCAAGCCCTGATTGTGATTGGTGGAATCGTCCCACCAAGTGCTGAAAACCCGTCCTTCCTCGGCAGCCCGCACATTCTGTAGCAACTCCCAATATCGCTCTCGAGATACCGGTCGCAGCAGCCGCTCATCATCCAACCGCATGCCACCGACGACCTCCGCAATTTCGGACAGCCAAGGCATCTTATTCCGGTTCACTGAAATCAGCCGATGCCGCCGCATCTGACCATCCGCTCCCGCGGAGAGAAGCTGCTTCCCATCCTGCGCACAGACCAGACTCGTAATCGCGCCCCGATGCCCTCGATCACGGTAGATCGGCATCTGACGAGCCAAGTTCCAGACTCGTAGGACGCCGTCTCCCGCTCCCGAAGCTAGGTGTTGTCCACCGGGAAGAAAATCGATTCGACTCACCGCATTACCATGTTCCAACGAACGCCCGACGATCACGCCGGTTGCCGCATCCCAAATTCGCACAGATCCGTCCTTCGAAGCCGTCGCGATACGTTCGCCTCCTGGACTGAAACGGACGTCGAGCACCTGGTCCTCATGTGGGAGCGCGAATCGCAACTCGCCGGTGCCCGTGGCGAAAACCAGCGCCCGATGGTCAGAGCAACCAACCACGATACTCCCGCCGGTAGGATCGTATGCCGCACACAAATACCTCGCCGCCGAAGGACTCCGCACTCGGATGAGTTGTGTATTTGTCCCGAGGTTGCAGAGAATCAAACGGCCGGCTCTTGAAGAAAGCACCGCCACTTGCGCCGCCTTCGGATGCCAACGAACGAACGACGCCGGCACCTGCAATTTCACGTTCCATCGGGCCTCCGAAAGGTTCGTTCTCGCCCAAATCTTCACCCGCCCATTTTGAAACCCCGCCGCCCAATACGCATCCTCTCGACTGACGGCCAGCGACATGACTTCACT
>JBMYQZ010000915.1:0-1971 GCA_049601855.1 Limisphaerales bacterium
CTCACGAATCGCATGATCCTGCAGTCAATCGTGCAGGCTCTGCTCACGAACGACACTACCGAAGCATGGACCGTCCTGCGTGCAATCGTGCATCGAGAGCAACAGCACAGGTAGGTCGGGATAGAGCGCCTTGATGTCCTGAACGAGTTCCAAGCCGCTCTTGCCGCCGAGAGTCACGTCAGAAACCACCAGGTTGAACTTGTGTTCCTCCAGCAGTTGCATGGCTTCGGCAGCGGATCCGGCCTCCGCCTTGATGACCAGGTGCTCCTCGCGCTGGATGACCGCGGAGATGCCTTCGCGAAAGATGGGGTGATCGTCGACGATCAGGATGCGTACGTCGCTTGCGTCCCAGTAATTGTTGTTCGCCAGGAGTCGCGTCTTCTGGTGGCAGTCCGGCTGCGTGTAGCAACCCCATCGCCGTCAAACGTGGTTCTTTCACTGCTCGCTCACCACCGATCAGGGGAAACGGACGCAGCCAATTGACGCGCTCAAATCCGCCCGCCTCGGCCAGCAGGAACTCGCCTCCCCAGATCGTGCCGTCGAGTCCATAACCGGTTCCGTCAAACGCGACCCCGAGCACCTTTTCGGAGAGCCCATGCTCGGCCATGCACGCGACGATGTGAGCGTGGTGATGTTGCACACCCACGCGATTACCGCTGCCGCTCGCCCTGCTTGAGACGTAATCCGGATGCAGATCGTGCGCGATGACTTCCCCGGTGGCCGGGTAGAGCGCCGGAAGGTCCCGCTTGATGTGTTCGTGAGCATTCAAGGAATGCTCGGTTCCCAGGTCGCCAAGATGTTGGCTGATGAACGCCTTCCCCCCGCGCAGCCAGGTTACGGTGTTCTTGAGGTCGGCGCCAACGGCAAGCACATCAGCCTTGGATTGCTCGCACCTCACGGGTATGGGCGCGTAGCCGCGGGAACGGCGCAGTACCATTTCCTGATCAGCGACCACGGTCACCACGGAGTCATCCACCGGGCGACGAATCGGGCGGTCGTGCAAGAGGAACAAGTCCGCGATTCCGGACAATTCGCGCAGTGCCGTCTCGTTCTCGAAACAGATCGGCTCTTCAGAAAAGTTGCCGCTGGTTGCGACCAGCGGATTCGCGAAGCCACGCAACAGGAGATGATGCAGGGGCGAGTAGGGCAACATCACTCCGACGCGTGGATTGCCCGGTGCCACGGAGTCAGGAATCTCACAGTCGTTCCGCTTTGTGGCCAAGGCGATCGGAGCGGCGCTTGATGGCAGCAACTCGCGCTCCCGTTCGCCCAGTTCGCAGTCGCGTTCGATGCTGGCCAGATCCGGATACATCAATGCGAAAGGCTTGCTCCGCCGTCGCTTACGTTCCCGCAGTCGGTCGGTGGAAGCCAGATTCGAGAACAGGTGAAAACCGCCGATGCCTTTCACCGCCACGATTTTTCCGTGTCGGATCGCTTCCACCGATTGCTTCAGGGCTTCGTCGTGTTCCGCGATTCTTTCGCCCGTGGCAACGCTCAGCCACACTCCGGGGCCGCACGCAGGACAGGCGATTGGCTGGGCGTGGAATCGCCGATCGGACGGATCCTGATACTCGGCTTCGCACGCGGCGCACATCGGGAATCCGCGCATCGTCGTGTGTTTCCGGTCGTAAGGGACGCGTTCGACGATGCTGAAGCGCGGACCGCAATGGGTGCAGTTGGTGAACGGGTAGCGAAAACGCCGATTGTCCGGATCCAGGATTTCGGCGAGGCAGTCAGGGCAGGTTGCCAGATCTGGTTGGATCCATGCCTGGGAATCCGGTTGGACGTCGCTGTCCAGAATGCGAAACCCGCTTGCGGCCCGTGGAGCGATTTCCCGGGTTTCGATGGTGTCGATCCGGGCAAGTGTCGGGGCGTCCGCACGGAGCCGATGCAAGAACTGCTGAACGGCCGCCCCCTCGACTTCGCAAACGACACCGTCGGTGGTGTTCTGAATCCAGCCGGTGAGCCCCA
>JBMYQZ010000916.1:0-1970 GCA_049601855.1 Limisphaerales bacterium
ACGGCCGCATCGTTCGCGACATGGCTGAGGAATTTGCGGCCCACCCCGAATACTTCGCGGTGGTGAAAGGGCAACGGGTCGGTCCGCGCGGCAATGCGAAGTTTTGCGTCAGCAATCCCGGATTGCGGAAGACCGTGTTGGCCTACGCCCGCAAATACTTCGCCGCGAAGCCGGATGAGGCATCCGTCTCCCTGGATCCGAGTGACGGTGGTGGTTGGTGCGAGTGCCAGCCCTGCGCGAAGATGGGTTCGGTGAGTGATCGGGCGTTGACCTTGGCCAACGACGTGGCGAAGGCGTTTCCGGAGAAACTGGTGGGTATGTATGCCTACAGCTTTCATTCACCGCCGCCCACGATCCGGGTGGAGCCGAACGTGGTGATTAGCACGGCGACGGCGTTCATCAAGGGTGGACTGAAGATTGAGGAGTTGATTTCGGGTTGGGCGAAGCAGGGGGCCAAGATTGGTATCCGCGAATACTATTCCGTGAACACCTGGGATCGCGATCTGCCGGGCGCTTCACGGGGCAGCAATCTGGAGTATATCACGGAGACGATTCCCAAGTTTCATGCGGCGGGTGCGCGTTTCATGAGCTCCGAGTCCAGCGACAACTGGGGTTGCAACGGACTCGGCTATTATCTCGCGTCGCGGCTGTTGTGGGACGTGGATGAATCCAAGAATCGGGAAGCGCTCGCGAACGATTTCCTCGACCGCGCGTTTGGTAAGGCTCGGCGTCCGCTGAAACAATTTTACCAGCTCATCGATGGCTCGAACAAAAAGTCGAAACTCGTCCGCGAAGACCTGATCGCCCGGATGTATCGCCTCCTCTCCGGAGCACGAATGCTCACGGAAGATGAGGCGATTCTTCGACGGATCGACGACCTCACGCTTTATACGCGCTACGTGGATCTGTTCGATCGCTACAGCAGTGCCACGGGCCCGGCCCGACAAGCGGCGCTGGAGCAGATGATTCGCCACACGTATCGGATGCGGAAGACGATGATGGTTCACGCGAAGGCGATCTATCGCGATGTCGATGCCCGCGACAAGACCGTCGAGATTCCCGCCGAAGCCAAGTGGAACGCCCCGTCGCGCAAATCCAAGACGCCCAATCCGTGGAAGAACGAGAACCCGTTTTCAGCGGGAGAGATCGCATTGATCCTGGACCATGGCATCGATGATAGAAAACCGGTGGAACTCGATTTTGAGCCCGCGGAGTTCAGTGAGAACCTGATGTCCTCGAAATCTCTTGGTCTGAATGTGAGCAAGAAGGGGAAGGCGGAAACGACGCGGGGCAAACGGAGTTGGTTTACGATGGTCGTTGATCCGCAGAAACCGATCGAACTGACGATCACGGGAGGTTTGATCGCGCATTATCGGAATCGCGGAAACGTGAAGGTGATGGTTTGGCAGATTGGCGGGGCGAGCCGGACGGGAGAACGGGAGACCTTGGTGGCGGAGGATCAGAGCATTCCTCCCGATGGCGAGTCGCGGACCATCCACCTCAAGGCGGCCGCAGCAGGTCTGCACCGGATCAATCTTGATGACGGGATGGACCTGACACGGGTCACCTGGCCGGAGGATCAGCCGATGACGTGGCCGATGAGCCTCGAGAATTATCCGCGCAAGATGAGTGGGCGTTGGGCGCTGCACTTTTACGTGCCGAAGGGGACCAAGCGGGTGGGTTTGTACGCGGCAACGGGTGGAGGTTATCTGGTCGATCCTTCAGGCAAGCGGGTGTTGGACCTGGGCAAACACTCCGGGCGGTTTCTGAGTGCACCGGTTGGGGCAGGCATGGATGGAAAGCTTTGGATGTTCGATCACGTTGCCGGCAGGGTTTCGCTGATCAACGTGCCTCCGTTCTTGGCGGCGACGCCAGAACAGTTGTTGTTGCCGGAGGAGTTGGTGCCTTGGGGTGTGATGCGGACCGTTGCCTGTCCTTCCGGCATCTTGCCGGGAGTGTTGGTCTTGGTT
>JBMYQZ010000917.1:0-1936 GCA_049601855.1 Limisphaerales bacterium
ACGCCGCCAGCAACTGCAAATTGTGATCGAGGGTCTTTCCGAAGCCAATTCCGATGTCCAAGGCGACCTGTTCATCGTCGATTCCTGCCGTCCGGAAGCGTTCCATTCGCTCCGCGAAGAATCTTGCCACATCTTCGGCGACATCCTCGTAGTGCGGGTTCGCCTGCATCGTTTGCGGGGTTCCCTGCATGTGCATGGCCACGTAACCGGCACCGTGCTCGGCCACGATTTCCCACATCTCGGGGGAAGTTCGATTGGCCGCAATGTCGTTGACGATCATGGCGCCGGCCTGGAGGGCGGCCCGAGCAACTCCTGGCTTCTGGGTATCGATGGAGATCGGGGCGCTGATTTTGCCGATGAGCTTCTCGATGATCGGCACGACCCGGGCGATCTCATCGGCTTCGGAGACTTGTTCGGCGTTCGGTCTGGTGGATTCTCCTCCAATGTCGATCAGATCGGCACCCTCGGCGATCATCTGATCCACGCGGCTGGGAGCATCGACCAAGGCGTTGAATTGTCCACCGTCGGAGAAGGAATCCGGGGTGGCGTTGAGAATCCCCATCACCAGCGCCGGGCGCGGAAAGCTGAACTCGAAGCCGGTTCCCCGCCACTTGATCGAGTCCAGATTGTCCGTGGATTCCGCCATCTGGTTGATCTTCGTTTTTTTGACGAAGCCCTGTCAACCGGCGGGTGGAAAAAGTGGTCAGACTTCCGCGAGTCGATGGGTGGGCGTGGGTTTGCCGGGTTTGAAGTGCTCGAGATGCTCGAGATCGGCGGAGAGGCCGGAAAACTTCTGGCCCAGTTCTGAGACGGAGCCCTGAATGGTCGCCGCAAGCTCATCTGGATCTGCCTCGGCGCGGAGGTTGACGATCAGCTGACCCGAGTTGGCCGGCTCATCGAGGTCCTGCGACAGCTCGGGCACGAAGTCATTGCGTACGAGATTGATTACCGCCGTCTCTGCGAAGCCGTCGTCCGGACTGAAGGTCATCTTGAAATGAGCGACTTCAGAGCCGGCTTTCGACAAGCGCTCCTGCACCGATTGCGCGAGTTCCTCGAGCAGGTCGGCGGCGTCGAAGGCGTCCTCAGACTTGATATTTACCGTCGCGTTCAACCAGCCCAGCAAGGCCTCGCCGTCGGCGTAGACTTCATAGTCGACCTCCATGACGCGTTGGGCGGTCTGCTCGCTATCGGAGATTTGTGCGAACCAATCTGCCATCCCGTCGCCGGCGCGGGCGGAGACTTCGCGGATTTCGGCATGAGGGAATTCCTTCTGCAGTGCCGCCTTCAGTTCGGCGCGTTCCTTGTCGTTCACCAGATCGATCTTGTTGACGGCGATGATGTCCGCTTCCTCCAACTGCTTGCGATAGATGTAGACCACCTTCTCGGAAAAACTGCCGCCCGCGTCCAAACCCAACACGCGGCGCGCACGGATCGGGTCCACCAGCACGCTCAACGGCGCGACCGTGAATTGCTCACCATACATGCGGCGCAGGGGATACGTCACCGTCGCGACCAGATCCGTACAACTGCCCACCGGCTCGGCGATGAACACATCCGGCCGATCCTTTTCGGTGAGCTTGTTGGCGGCATCGACCAGCGAATTGAAGCGGCAGCAGAAGCACCCCCCGGAGATTTCTTCGGTGGCGTAGCCGCGGGAACGCAGCATGGCCGTATCCACGAGTTCGCTGCCCTGATCGTTGGTGATCAAGCCGACCTTGTGTCCCTGGTCAGAGAGGTGCTGGGCCAGTTGTGCGACGGAGGTGGTTTTGCCGGCGCCGAGGAAGCCGCCGAGCATGATGTAGCGCGCCTTGTTCATTCGCTTTGCAGTTCTTTTTCGAGGATCTTGTCGATGGCCTTGTCCAGAAAGGCCATGTATTCGGTGACATCGGTGCAACGGCTGTCGGCCTGGCCGCGGGCTTCGTAAAGCCAGCCATCC
>JBMYQZ010000918.1:0-1927 GCA_049601855.1 Limisphaerales bacterium
CATCAAGAGCGAGTGGACGCATGTCGCGGCGGTGTTTGAAAAGAGCGGAGCGATGCGGATGTACATCAACGGTTCATTGGTCGCCGAAGGCGCGGCCGACAACAAAATGAACGGTGAACCCAAACAGGGTTTCGACCTTGGCATGGACACCGGCAGTGCGGTGGGGAATTACAAACCGACCTTCGCTTACACCGGCCTGATCGACGAACTGCGCGTCTACCACCGCGTCCTGACGGAGGACGAGATCAGGTTGAGCGTGCAGAACCCTGAGAAATCCCGCGCCCGCAACAAGGAGGCGGTCCTCGCGAGCATGTTCGACAACGGCAACGCCAAGGACGAGTCCGGTCACAAACACAACGGCAACCTCAACGGCGTTGATTTTGGCAAGGGCAAGGTTGGCACCGCCCTCTGGTTCCGCAAACAGGGCGGCAATGCCCAGCAAAGCAATTCTTACGTCGCCCGCGATTGGGATCGTAGCGTGCCGATGTTCGCGCAGGCGATGGCCATGGCCAACGACACCCTCTTCGTCGCCGGCCCTCCGGACGTGATGGACGAGGAATACACCTTCGAGCGCATCATGGAAGGCGACAAGTCGATCGATCCACTCCTGAAGGAACAGGACACCGCGCTCAAGGGCGCCCAAGGCGGCATGCTCTGGGGGCTTTCGGTGAAGGACGGCCGTAAGCGCCACGGATTGTCCCTCGACGCCCTGCCCGTCTGGGACGGAATGGCGGTGGCGAATGGCGGGTTGTTTGTCGCCACAAAGGACGGCAAGGTAACCCGGTTCGGAAAGTAAACTGATGAAGCGATTTCAACTTACCCTCGTGTTCGTCGCCCTCATGGTTGGCGCGATCCAGATTTGGGCCTGCACGATTCCCGTATTCCGCTACGCCTTGGATCGTTGGCACCCGGATCCCTACGGCGTGCACGTGTCGGAAGAGTGGTTGAAAACGGACAAGGGCAAACAATTTGCCGAACAGGTGCAGGAGCTCAGCCAGCTTTATCAGATTGTCCCCGGCGAGGAGAAGGAAGGTGAGATCTCCGTGCTTCAGCCTGCCCCCGGTTCGCCTGAAGTCTGGCGCGGCAAACCCGACGTGAAGACTCTCAAGGAGATGCTAATTTCTCCCGCCCGCAAACAGATTATGGAGAAGATCGTCAATGGCGCTTCGGTGGTGTTCGTCATGGTGATGACCGGCGACACCAAGGCAGATTCAGATCTCGAAACCAAGCTGAACAAGCGACTCGGATACCTCGGCGAGGTCATGTCCATTCCGCCGCAGGACCCCTTCGATCCGGAAAACAAGCTGGGGCCTGGGCCGGCCCTAAAAGTTGGTTTTTCAACCATCAAGATCCAACGCAACGATCCGAAGGAGCAGTTCCTGGTCAAGATGCTCGCCGGTCAAAACGGTGATGAACTCATCAAAGCCGACCAACCTTTTGCCGCGCCGATCTTCGGTCGCGGCCGCGCCCTCGGCGCCTGGAAGTCCGAAGACCTGGACGACGAGGGTATTGACGAGCTTTGCCAATTCCTCCTCGGCGCCTGTTCGTGTCAGGTGAAGGCGCAGAACCCGGGATGGGACATTTTGATCGGCAGCGATTGGGACGAGGGCCTTATGAAGGTCGGCATGGCGCTTGAACGCGCTGCTGCGGAAGCCGAAACCGTCGAACCGCAAGCCCCCTCGACAATTGATGCTCCGGCCGTTGTCGCGGCTGTCACGAATTCAGTTCCCGCGCCCGAGACGAACTCGACGGCACCGGAAACGGTCACCTTCAATTCCACGCCCAAGCCTGAAACTACTGAAGCCGCCGCGCCCAAGGGAGTGAAACTAATCCCGATCCTTCTTGGCTTCGGAGCGGCCATCGTCGTCATCTTGGCCGTCATGTCCGGCCGTCGAAAATCCTGAATTATGAGAGCACTCATCGCCAT
>JBMYQZ010000919.1:0-1915 GCA_049601855.1 Limisphaerales bacterium
GTGGCGCTTTACGGCTCGATCGATCGGGTCGGTGTTTTTTTCTCGGACCACTGGAGCTGACGTGGCAGAAGTGCGCAGCGGATGAGTGACTCGAAAGGAGAGCGACGCAAGTGGTTCGTCGGCCTTGGAATCACCGTTCTGGTCGTCACTGTGATCGCCTGGCCGATTGCATATCATCGAGCGAACGCGTGGGTGGGAGAGGTAAAATGCGTGAATCACATGGTGTCTATCGGCTTGGGCGGCTACATGTGGGCGAGCGAAAACGAGGGTGCGCTGCCGAAGACCTTTTTCTCGATGAGCAATGAACTGGGCAGTCCGCTCATCTTGGTTTGTCCCTCCAAGAAAAGGCCTCCGCTAGGCCAGCCTTGGGACCCCGAGGCGGATTACTACGACTACGAAATCGTCGCGACGAATCGCATGATCAACACCAACGGTCGCACGCTGTTCATCCGCTGCAAGGTGCACGGATTCCTCGGGTATGCCGGGGGCGAGGTCTTCGATGGCAAGCGTTATCGGAAAAAGTGGCCGAACTGAGCGAAATCAGCCCGACTCCGACCGACAATCATCCACCAAGAAGAACGCTCCGGAACTCCTTCACTTCAAGGGTTGCGCGGCGTACGTCACCGTGAGTTCGGCGTGGTAGGTAATCTGCCCAAAGGCGGCATCCGATTGCACGATCGCTCTCTCACTTGCGAAGGAACTCAACTTGGACACGCTCTGCCGGAGGGCGACCGGGCCACCGCTTCGACGGGTTTGATCTTGGAACTGCACCGCCTTCAAATTGAGGTTCAGTTTCTTCGCGAAGAACGACTTGCGGCCTTCGATCTTGGCCAATGTTTTTTCCATCGCCGCCTGCTGATTATGCGTCTCTCGCGAGTCCTCCAAATCGTAATCCTTGAACGTCCATTCCTCGTCCCGACTTTCCAGCACCTTCAGGACCTTGAGGAATTCGGATTCTCTCGTTACCCGGATGGTCACGCGACTGCTCAATTCATATCCGCGCACTTTCTTGAACACACCGCTGCGGGTGTTGAAGGAAAACGGCTGGTTGACCACGAAGTTAGAAGGGATACCGACGCGAACCAAGGCCGCCTTGAGGGCATCGCGGGAACTCCGGTTGACATCAAAGGCCGACGAACGATCGCGTCCACTGACGGTAACGCTCGCATGCACCATGATTCGATCAGCCATGACCTTGTGGGTGGCCGAGTCGGAAAGTGAGACGTCCCGGGTGGCCGGGTGGATCAGTTCACGAAGTTCCTTGAGGGAGAGATTCTGCGCGGAAGCCTGGATGCTCGCGCAAACGAGTAAAGAGAGGCACATCCTTTTCATGTCGGTACTATGAAGGCGGATGAAGGGCTTGTCCGCACCTTTCGTTCATCAGTTCTTCACGACCGACCAGCCGTCGATCTGATAACGAGCCGAAGCATTCTTGTCCTGTGGCTGCTCCCGCCTGACGCTCAGCTTGAGCTTCCGTTCCTTCTCGCCACCCAAGGTCGCGATTACGGAGTAGCGGGCACCGAAACCGAGCGCCACACCGGGTTCTTCGCGCAGGCTCTTGAGGGGATACTTGTTGAGGTCGATCACCATGTCCTTGAATTTCTGTTCCTTGTTCGGCCAGTGAGTTTCGCGGAGTTCCTTCTCCTTCGCCGCGAGTTTCTTGACATCCAGATAGTATTCGGGAGGCAGGGCTTCATCGGATCGAAGTTGATGGAGGGCTCCCGCAGACATCATCTTGTTGAACACCTGCCAATCATCCTCGATCGCGGCGGCGTAGAAAAAGGAACGGGTGGTATCCATCACGGAGTTGCGGGCGTATTCGTAGTTTGGGAGCCGCGCGATCTCAGTCGGCCAATCCATCACCGTCACGAAAGTCCGCGCACGATCCAAAACCTTGCTCGGGGCGTTTACCTGC
>JBMYQZ010000920.1:0-1912 GCA_049601855.1 Limisphaerales bacterium
CATCGTCACCGGTTGCCCTTCCGCCAAGCCGGTGGCCCGATCGACGTAGCAGAAGAACGGTGCTTTCACTTCAAACCAGCCCTTCTTCTTTGCAGTGAACCAGATGTAGTAGCCAAAGCCGCCCGCGAGCAACAACGCGGCCAACAACACGAAGAAGCCCACGACGTGTTCGACGCGATTGAGGCGGGTGCGAAGATTGGGAGTCAGGTCCTTCATATCGTATTGGCGAATTCAGTATCGGTCAAATGCGGCGCAAAATGGAAGTATCCTCGGTCATCAATTCCTGGACCTGCGATTGGTCGCTGGACTGGACGGCCACAGCATCGCCGAGCACGTGCAATTGGCGCGACTGTAACATCCCAAACTGGCGATCCGGGCCCAGCCAATGGCGAAAATCCTCCACGGTCACGACGATCGCCGAGGGAGTGCGAAAAGGGAACGCCTCTTCGTCCAGCAGTCGCGGCAGGAAATCAATCCACCACTTGATGTGCACCGGGTCGAGGCTGGTGAGAGGCGAATCGAGGAGCAGAACCTCCGGTTCGGTTGCCAAGGCACGCGCCAGGGCAACCCGACGTTTCAGGGCCCGGTTGAGTTCGTTGGGCATCTGGTTGGCGTAGGCCTCCAGCTGACAAGCCCGCAGGATGGCCAACGTTTCCTCCTGCAGATCCGAGATCCGTCGATTGCTGTGATAACCGATGGGGAGCGCAATATTCTCCGCGACGTTCAGATCGGTGAACAGGCGACCGTTATCCTCAAATACAAAGCCGATTCGGCGCCGTAAGTCAGCCTGCTCGGAACGCGTAAACTCGCCGGACTTCTGGTCGAAGAAAACCGGCGTACCAGAAGCCGGTCGCCGGAGCCCCGCAACGATGCTGAGGAAACTCGTCTTCCCAGACCAATTGAGCCCGCCGATCACCCAGAACTCGCCCCGCCTCAGGGACCAGTCAATCGTCGCCTCGCCTGCTTCCAAAGCGGCGCCCTGCAGTTCGATCAATGTATCCGGCTCGCTCATTCGGCTCCCAACAAGATGTAGAGGATGATGAAAAAGGCGTTGAAAATCAGGCAGGTGGCGGCGGACTGCGAGATGGCGCGACTGGCAGCCCGTGGCACCTGCTCAAGCTCGATCGGTTGGGCCAATCCGTGAAAGCAACTCACCACCGCGATGATCGCTCCAAACATCACCGTCTTGATCGCCAGGAACATGAAGTCCCGGTACGTGAGGCCGCTGGCAATCTGGTTGAAGTAGTCTCCTGGAGTAATCGGTACATCCGTGAGAATCGCGAAAAGCAATCCGCTCAACATCACCGTGATCACCAGGTAGATCGTCAGCGCGAAGCTGGACAGCGCGAGCCCGATGACGCGTGGCACGACGAGGTAATGAACCGGGTCAATCCCTAGGGCTTCGAGGGCTTCAATCTCCCCCCGCGCGCGCTTGGTTCCGAGCTCCACCACCGTGGCCGTCCCCATGCGCGTCAAGACGAGCAGGCCCGCCGTGATCGGACCGAGTTCGCGAAAGATCACCGTGTTCATCACCGTGCCGATGTAGTGCGTGGAGCCGGCTTTCGTGAGCAGGCTGACCGTCTGACCGATCACCACCAGCCCCAGGACCAATCCCAGGAACAAGACCCAGGGCAGCAACCCGATCCCAGCCCGCGCGATCTGTTGCCGCACCAATGGGGATACCACGCGCCGGGAAACCCGAAACTTCGTGATGCAAACCGCGATCGTGATCAGCGCAAACGAACCAACGTTGCGCAAAGTCCAGCCCAGGGAAAGCCAGTGCCGCCCGACGAAGTCGAAGTATCGGCGCGCGACGCCGGGCGCATCCGATGTGGCAGTGGCGTTGTCCATGGCGGGAAACTAGGGTGTGTTCGAAAACCGTTCAACACAACCAGTCATAGATGGAGGCCAA
>JBMYQZ010000921.1:0-1898 GCA_049601855.1 Limisphaerales bacterium
TCGTGGAGATCACTTGAATGATCGTAATACTCCACCGCCGTTGCATGCCCGGTCTCGAAGTCACGCCACTCCGTGTAGCGGAAATCCTTCGTGGCGACTGAGACACCCATGACCTCCGGTTGACCGCGATAATATGCGGGGCGTGGGTGCTGGGTGTAGGCCGCCGATTTCACCGTGGCTTCCGGATCGTCCAAGATTGGCACCAGCGATTGGCCTTCGAGAATCTTCGGGGCGGGCAGACCCGCGAGTTCGGCCAGGGTCGGATAGATGTCGATCAGTTCAGCGATCGAGGTCGTGGCCCTTCCCGCTTGTTTCATGCCCGGTGTAGAGATGATCACGGGCACACGGGCGTCGTATTCGAAGCAGGAGGTCTTGCACCAGAGGCCGTGTTCGCCGAGGTGGAATCCGTGGTCGGAGATGAAGACGACGATGGTGTTCTCGCGCAGGCCGTGATGATCCAGCGCCTTGAGCAGGCGACCGACTTGGGCGTCGAGATAGGTGATGCTCGCGAAGTACCCATGTCGTAGATGACGCGTGAATTCCACGGTGAGCGGAAACTGCTTGGGCATCCTTGCGTAGCCGCGAATTTCGCGAAAGTTGTGCAACGCGATCTCGGGACAATGGTCGGGAGCAGTCCAGGAAACGGGCAGCGTGATGTCGCGCGGATCGTACCGCTCCCAGTATTTCACCGGCGCGACAAAGGGCAGATGCGGACGCCAGAATCCGACGGTGAGGAAGAAGGGTTTCGCGTGTTTCTCGCCCAAGACCTCGATGGCTTTCGTGGTGATCTCGCCGTCCCAATAGGCTTCATCACTGTGAGCGATCCTCTCGGTGACGGGGGCGTTCTTGCGCGAGGGTTTGGAAGTGAGTTTGTTGGCGACGGTATCAGCCCAATGCGGACCCTCGTGAAAGACGGCAGGGCGCGACCATGATTGGGGATCTCCCATGCCACCGGTGTTGTGAAAGCTCTTGCCAATGCAGATCGTCTCATAGCCGTGTGCCTTGAAGTGCTGCGGCAGGGTCGGATGCCTGGGAAACGTCTTGCGAAAGTGCGTCTTCAAATCCCAGACAGCGATCGTGTCGGGGCGCAGTCCGGTCATGAAGGAGGCGCGGGAGGGATTGCAGACCGCCTGCTGGCAATACGCCCGTTCGAACAACCGGCCACGCGCGGCCAGACGATCGAGGTGGGGGCTGATGATGTGACGATCGCCCAGACAACCGAGCTCCGCGCGCAGATCGTCGGCGATAATGAACAGAACGTTTGGTCGTTTTGCATCCGCCAACGAAACGAGGCAGACCAACAACAGGAGAACGCGGATCATTTCAATTCGTTCAACAGTTCCAGCACGGTCTGTTTGATCTTTGGTTCGGCTTGGACTTCGAGGAGCGAGGACCGAGCAGGCCAGGTCTCGTAGCCGCCCCATTCATGCTGGTTCGGCGTCGGCAGGTAACCGCTATAGCCGTTGGCGAGTTCGATGACGAAGGTATCCTGAAACGGACTCTGCGCCTTGATCGCCAAGCCGGTCTCGGCAAAGACCTCGTTCGGGATGGCCGCAATGGCGAGGTCGCCGATGCGGATGGCTTGCAGGATGATCTTCACCTGGTCGGGATATTTCGAGAGGCCGATGGCTTCATTGGCGTAAACCACGTTGCGCGGGAGGCGCGGAGCGGGCTTGACGTTGAACCTGGCGATGGTTTCCCGTGCCCAGTCCAGGCGTTTGGCATCCGGCTTGCGCACGCCCAGTTTGATTTCACGCCAGGCGACCTTGATCTCGGCTTCCCGTTGGAAGTCCAGACCGCGATAGATCTGCGCGGCGTTGGTGGCGATGGCCTTTCCGACCATGTTCATTCGAGCGTAGGGGGGGTGGCGTTCGCGTTTGCCGCGGAAGTTGTGCGCG
>JBMYQZ010000922.1:0-1892 GCA_049601855.1 Limisphaerales bacterium
AACAACCGATGGCAGTGTACAAGGCCCCAAACAGGACCAGCCCCACCAAGGTGCCCACCAACGGTCCCCAATGCAGCCCGATGCCGGTCACTGAAATCTGCCGGAGGATCAACGGATAAGCGATCAGCGGCAGCCAGGCAGTCAGGAAGAAAATCAACGCCCCGCTGAACTTCGACATCACCACTGCGGTGTCGCTTACCGGTGCCGTCATGAGCGTTTCATAAGTGCCGGCGAATTTCTCGTGCGCAAAGGTGCGCATCGTGACCACCGGGGTCGCGAGCAACAGAATCAACCAGAACAAACCGCTGTTGAAAAAAGCTTCCGACAGCGGCGCATCGAAGGGCTTCCCGTCGAGCGCATCCAAGACGAGCAGGAAACCAAGGCCGACCAAGAACTGGATCGCCGAGATCGTCAGATAACCGGTCAGGGAAACGTAGTAACCCGCCAGTTCGCGTCGCACCAATGTGATATACGGCCGCATCAGAAGCCCTCCTCCTCATCCCTTCGCGTAACGCGCATGAAGATGTCCTCCAGCGAATGCCGTGTCCGGGACAATTCCCGCAAACGCCACCCGGCGGAGTGGGCGTGGTCAAACACGACCGGTCGCAAATCGAAATGCTCGCGCGCGGTCAGCAGGCAACGCAGGTAATCATCATCCGTCGGTTGGACGTCGAAGTGGAGAATGTCCATCGATCCTTCGAGGTATTCCAAGAGTTCCTCGCGCGGCGCGGCAATCTCGGCGACGACCTGCCGCTCCGAGCTCATTTTCTGTCGCAGTCCTTCCACTGAGTCATCCTCGAGAATCTTGCCTTCGTGAATGATGATCACGTGATCACAGGTCATTTCGATCTCGGAAAGGATATGCGAAGACACGAGTACCGTGTGCGTCTTGCCGAGATCACGAATGAGTTTGCGCACCGTGCGAATCTGGTGCGGGTCGAGACCGATCGTCGGTTCGTCCAGAATCAATAGTTTCGGGTCGTGCACGAGCGAGTCAGCCAATCCCACGCGTTGGCGATACCCTTTGGAAAGATGTCCGATGAGTTTGCGCTCGACGTCGCCCAAGCCACAGATCTTGGTGACGTAATCAACCCGTTCGCGACTCAGGCGAACGCCCATCCCTTTCAGGCGTGCACGAAACTTCAAATACTCACGCACCCGCATTTCCACGGGCAGAGGATTGTTCTCCGGCATGTAGCCGATCATCCGGCGGACTTCATCGGGATGCGTATAGACATCGTAACCTCCGATCCTCGCCATTCCCGAGGTCGCGGGCATGTAGCACGAGAGCATGCGCATCGTCGTCGTCTTGCCCGCGCCGTTGGGGCCCAGAAAGCCGACCACCTGCCCCTGTCCGACCGTGAAACTCAGGTCCTCTACCGCCGCACGCTTCTTGAAACGCTTGGTCAGCGCGCGCACCTCGATCATCGGGGTGTTGTCGTTGGCGGAAGATTCACTCATCAATTGAACCGGAGCCGCGAATCATCGGAAATCCGTCTCCATTCGGCCAGCCTTTTGCGGGCACCGGCCTACAACTGAATCTGGGAGCGGCCTTTGTGGAAGGTGATATAACGGCCGCGGACGCGCGGATAGAGGTAGTAGAAGTTAAGCTTCTCGCCACTGGACTTGCGAAAGATGTATTTGGCGAATTCGGCAATACTGCGGGGTTGCCGTTCGTTGATGGCCACCACGAGTTGGTCGCTCTTCAAACCGGCCTTGTCCGCCCTGCTGCCGCGCGTCACTTTCGTGATGACGAATCCACCACCCAATTGCCGGATCAGCCCCGGTTCGGTCGGCTGGACCTGAATGCCAATCAGTTTCTCGAGCAACTTGTTGTCAAAGAAATCCTCTTCGCTGATCAGGCGTACCGCTACATCGACCGACTTGCCCTG
>JBMYQZ010000923.1:0-1885 GCA_049601855.1 Limisphaerales bacterium
GCGGGCCGTCTGTGCTACGATTCGATTCGAACGCGCACGTCACCGGAACGCATGCCTCCTAACCGCTCAACCTGAACTTGATGCCATCGCTGCGATCTCCAAGACTTAGTGCCGATGTCCGCAAACGACAATCCGAACGATCCATTCCGCGAAGCGCGGGAAAAAGATGGCGTATTGAAATGCCCGTTCCAGGGCGAGGTAATTCCGATGATCCTCCGTCATGCCGACGTCCGCAAGGCCAGCAAGGATTGGGAGACTTTCAGCTCAGACGCCCCGTTCCGCGTGCCGATTCCCTCCGAGGAAGAAGTGCGTTCGATGCGCCAGCTTCCAATCGAAACCAATCCGCCGGAACACACCGAATACCGGGCGATCGTGGAGCCGTTCTTCCAACGTTCCAAAACGCCCGAACTCGCAGAGAAGGTGAAGACATTGATCGAGGAGTTTCTGACCGCGGCCTTGGGCAGCGATTCCATGGAGATCGTCGGCGAATTTGCCCTGCCCATCCAATCACGCGCCCTGACCTATCTACTCAACGTTCCGGAATCCGAAGCGGACACCTGGATTGGTTGGGGGATTCACGTCTTCAAGGTCACGGGTGGCGAGTTCAAGAGCGGCGACGTACTCGAGGAATACCTTGAGGGACAGTTCGACCGGGCGGAAGCCGATCCTGGTGAGGATTTCTTCAGTGCTTTGACCAAGGCCACTTATCGGGGA
This sequence comes from Limisphaerales bacterium, assembly GCA_049601855.1. Taxonomy (GTDB): domain Bacteria; phylum Verrucomicrobiota; class Verrucomicrobiia; order Limisphaerales; family JAYPXF01. The sequence goes on from JBMYQZ010000923.1 coordinate 715, forward strand.
CGCCCGCTGACCCGCGAAGAAATGATGGGCTTCGGCAATCTCACCTTCGCCGGTGGACGCGACACGATCATTCACAGCATCTCCTCGATCATTGGATACTTCGCCGAGAATCCAGACCAGCTGGAATCCCTCCGTCAGAACCCCAAGGGCATCGTCCATGCCAGCGAGGAGTTCTTCCGCGTGTTCATGCCGCTCACGCACATCGGCCGCGTGTGTCCCGTGGTGACCGATGTGCAAGGCGTGACGGTTCCACCCGGTGGTCGCGTTTCGCTTGGTTGGGTTTCGGCCAACCACGACGAGACCGTCTTCGACAAACCCGAAGAAATCCGTCTCGACCGCAAACCCAACCCCCACATCTCCTTCGGTTTCGGAACCCACCTCTGTCTCGGCGCCCCGCATGCCCGCTTGATCGTCCGCACGCTGTTGCAGGCATTGATCGACCGGGTGGAGTCGATCGAGGTTCTCGAATTCGATCGACTCGTGGAACGCGAAGCCAAATACGAGCGGCAGAACGGCTACAATTCTTTGACGGTTCGTTTGACGGCAACGTAGCTCAGGCGGCTCGCCTGGGAACACAGACGAGCTGTCTGTGCTACGAACTCTGACCCGGATCGCATCAGGGAATTGCGGCGGCCCAATCCGGCAACTTGTTCACGGCTGCAGCTTTCGCACGAACCAAGGCTGACTCGGTCTCTGACCAGGTCATTTCATAATAGCGGCCGCGATCCGTCACCTTTGTCCGCACCATGGCCTCGGCCAGATCCGGTAGCCACTCACTGGCGTTCGGTGTGAAATCGATCCACTTCATGGGAATTCGCCAGCCGCCTGTTTCCGAACCGACGAGGATCAGCTTTCCGTCAGTGGCGGCGGCGATGCAGGTGACGGCGGAATCGATCAGCACGGATTCCCAGACCGGGAGTCCAGTATCAGCATCGAAGAACTCGACCTGGTTTCGCTGATTGGCAGCGACCACGACGGTGTCGCTCCGGGTGAAGCAGACGTCTACAAATTGTTCTCCTACGAGGGCGATCTGAGTGGGCTTGGTGTCGCTATCGAGGTTGACGACGTAGGCGTCACCGGCAGTGGAGACCACGGCCAGTTTTCCGCGTTCGGACGCAAATGAATGGTGGGCGATCGGTTCATCGGAGGTCCAGCGCGTGGATATCTCATC
>JBMYQZ010000924.1:0-1877 GCA_049601855.1 Limisphaerales bacterium
AGTCCAATGGCCACTGCCGGGAGGAGGAGGATTCACAGACTGCATCCTACGAGTGCGACCGCGTTCGGTCAATCAACCGCTAGATCGGTCACACGGGATTTCACTTGAGCCCGAGGGGATTCCGCTTCATTGGAGCGGTGCGGCCTCCGGTCTTGCGTGTCAGTCGTTGCAGCAATGCCTGCATTTCCTTCCGCCGAGTGGATTCGGTGAAAAAGAGGTTCGCCGTTTCACCTGGATCCGTCGTGAGATCGAACAGCTGGCCGGTGGCCTGCGGTGCGGTTTCGGGGAGGGCATACTTGGCCATGTTGCCGCGGGTGTAGTTGTTGCCGCCGGAGCCCGTGTGGGCAAGGTACTTCCAATTGCCGACGCGGAGTTGGAATTCACCGCGAAAGCTTTGGGTGAGCATGTGGGGGCGGATAGGTTTCTTGGCCTTGCCGAGGAAGGCGGGCAGCATGTCGAAGCTGTCGACGGCGTCTCTGCCGGCGAGCTGGTAGCCCGTGATGGAAGCCAAGGTGGCGAAAATGTCGGTGGTGTTGATGAGTTGATCGGAAACCTGGCCGGCGGAGATGCGGCCGGGCCAGCGGGCGATGAAGGGGACACGATGGCCGCCTTCCCAACCGTCGCGTTTCATACCGCGCCAACCGCCGGCGGCGTCGTGCTTATGATCCTCGCGCATCCAGATGGTGTGGAGGGTTTCGGGCCCGTTGTCGGAGGTGAAGAGGACGAGGGTGTTGTCATCGATTCCCATCTTCTTGATGGCGTCGAGCAGGCGACCGGTGAGCGTGTCGAGTTCGTAGAGAAAGTCGCCGCGCGGGCCGCCCTTGGTCTTGCCGTTGAATTCCTTCGCCGGCAAAACGGGAGCGTGAGAGATCTGGGTGGAGAAGACGGCGAAGAAGGGTTTGTCCGCATGTCGCTTCCGGTGGCGGGTGATGAAATCGAGGGTCTTATCGTAGAAGAGCAGATCGGCATCGACGAACTTGTAGTCGGGTGCCATCCAGCCCTCGTCATTGTCCCAACGCCATTTGCCGCCGGGATTGGGGAGGTTGTCGCGCTTATGGCGTTGGTTGGCGGGGGTGACAACATTGCCGTTCTCGATGTAGAGGTAAAGTGGATCGGTGGTCGGGCAGTTGGGCGTGACGAAGGATTCGTCGAAGCCTCGTTCGTTCGGGCCGTCTTCGAGCGGACAGCTTTTTTCGTAATCGATGAGGAGTGAGTTCTTGAAACCGCCCCCGAGGCGTTTGCCTTCCTTGTCGTACCAGGTCAGGCCGACGTGCCATTTACCGAACACACCGGTGCGGTAGCCCTGCTTGCGGAGCATGTCGCCGATGGTGAGTTCACCGGGCTTGATGTAGCTAGGGCCACTAGGACCTTCAAAGGCGGTGGTGCGACGACCGGTGCGACAAACCTGTTGGCCAGAGAAAAGTCCATAGCGCGAAGGCGAACAGATGGTCGAGGGACTGTGGGCGTCGGTGAAGCGGATGCCCTCGGCCGCCATGCGATCGAGACGTGGGGTCTGGTAGGCCGCCTTGGGATTGTAGGAGGACAGGTCACCGAATCCCAGGTCATCGGAGTAAACAATGATGATGTTGGGCAGTTCAGCCGCCGATGAATGACCTATGACGAAACACCCGAGTACCCAAGGAATGACTAAAGTCCGAATGACGAATTTCACGCGCCCGAATGTGGGGTGATGTGAAACCCAGCGCAAGTGGTCAAAAAGCTCATGCAGACGTTATTCGAGTCGCAATTCCCTGCCGGTTTTTCGCTCAGATGGGAATTGGGCGTCGGAGGCTTGGAGATATGAGGCAAGTTGTTTCGTGAGGCGTTCACGAATACCCGGGTGGTGTTTGGCCAGGTTGTTTGCTTCACCAAGGTCT
>JBMYQZ010000925.1:0-1876 GCA_049601855.1 Limisphaerales bacterium
AAATTCACGGGACTCTGGATCCGTCGGCACTCGTTGTTCTTGAAACCGCGTCCAAGCCTCGATCTCCAAGAACGACGGTTGGTTCTGGGCGTTCCCGCTGATCCACTTCCAGATCTCAGCATCGCCAGCACCGGACTCCACCTGTCCCTTCAGTTCCACCGGTTCCAATCCGACGAATTCGAACCAACGCATGTCCATCGGGCAGGCGTAATGATACTCGCCATTCTTGCCCGCAATCTGGGCACGACACTTGTCCAGCAATCGGGGGAGAATCACGTAACCGCCCAGCTTCGCACGAGCGCTCCGCGGCGGATGCAGCGTCAGGTCCGGGGCCGAGAAGTCCATGACTCAGATCAGCAACGGGGCCGGATCAGCGAAGATGAGGTTGCGCCGACCGCGCGGACCTTTGCTCTTCTTTTTCTTCGGCTTCTGCTCGGGACGCGGACGAGGCTTCTTCGCTGTCTCGATTATGCCATTCGAAAACTCAATCACGTGACCTTGGTGCACCAACCAGTGGAGGTCACCATTGACCGCCTGTTGTTCTGGCGACATCTCCGGTGCTCCTGCAACCTCCGCAGCGGGTTGCTCGGCCGGCTTGTCCTCGCCTTCGACCGCCTGCTTCTCTTCCCGTTCAGCGGCAGGTTCCTCGGACTTGGCCTCGGCCGCCGTTTCCGGTGGCTTCACATCGATCACCTTCGTCGGGGTCAGGGTCTCAAAGATCATCCGGCGCGTGCACTTCGGCGTCTCATCGATGATCTTGATGATCGCCTTCACTCCATCCGAGACCGGCGTCAGATCCAGGTCGAGGTAATGCGGACGGGAAACGGAAACGTGCGTAACCGTCTTGTCTTTCTTGAAGAACTGCAGTTGATGCCGCGCGAAGTCCTCGCAAAGCACGTTGACCACCTTGATCGGGAAACGTCGCTGATCCTCAATCGTGAAACGACCGAGTTGGCGAAGCGTATGGTCGGCCAAGTTGTTGATCTCGTTCGCCAGGACGCGATGTGAGTCAACGCCCTTCACCACGTTCTCCAGATGGGTCTTCTTGAAATGTTCGGCCACCTCGCCAAGGCTCTGAAGCTTCACCTCTTCCGGCACATTCAACGCGGTGTATTCCGTCTTGAAACTCTGGTCCTCGACCCACTGTTTCACCGTCTCTTCCTCGCGCACGATTTTCACGCGGGACTTGAACTGATCGAACGGCATCCGCGCGAAGCGTTCCTGGTGCAGGGCTATCAGCTTTTTCTGGTAATCGTGATAATTCGGCGGGCCAAGAATCACGCCGCTCATACCGCATTGCGCGACGAAAGTGTAGGTGCCTTTCGGCGGATCGGTCGGCGTCTTCTCCGTGGAATAGAAGGTGTCGAAATGTTTCTTCAACAGGTGCGCGGCGGCGTCATTGGTGTTCAGCCACAACGAACCGTCTAGTTCGCATTGATACAAACGCTGGGCAACCTGATCGCCCTTGCGTCGCACTGAAAACTCCACGAGGAAGCGCTCGGGCGACTTCATCACAAGGCGGGCGATGTCGAAAACCGGATACGCACGGCCGGAGACACGAATCTGGCGGGCAATATTCTCCACGCCGTTAGCCTCGGGCACAAGCCGGGCATCGAGTTCCACCCTGGGCGGTTGCGGACGCTCGCGACGATCGCCGCGACGATCACGACCTCCACCACCTTTGCCACGAGGGCCGCGGGAATCACGACCACCCTGGGCATCACGAGGACCTCGACGATCGCGGTTGTCTCGATTATCGCGATTGTTCTCGCGATTATCGCGACGGGGCCCACCTCGGCGTTCGCCTTGATCGCGCCCCTGGCCACCGGGACCAGAACGTCGTTGGGGACGACCTCCACGCCGCGGACGAGTTTCC
>JBMYQZ010000926.1:0-1868 GCA_049601855.1 Limisphaerales bacterium
TAATCTTCGCGCGTCATCTTGCGGCGGTTCGCCTTCTTCTCAGACCGGTGACGTTTGTCTGACAGGATCCTTTCCTTCGCCCCCCGGCTCCGCTTGCGGTTCTGACGCTGTAACTTGGCGCGTTGCGCGCGGCGTTCGGCGGCAGCGGCCCGTCGATGCGATTCGATCTTGGCCACCAAGAGCTTGCGGGCGATGTATCGGTTCATCCCCTGCTGACGCGAGGTCTGGCACTTCACCTGAGTTCCGGTCGGGACGTGATGGAGCATCACGCACGTCGACAATTTGTTCACGTTCTGGCCTCCGTGGCCACCCGAACGAACAAACTTCTCGTCGAGGTCCGATTCTCGAATACCCAGCTGTTTCATTCGCCGGAGCAGTTCGTCTTCTTTGTCCTTCTCTACCGGAAACATGGTCCATGCCTTCCTACCCGCCGATACGACGGGCCGGGAAAGTCCGTCACGATAGGCGAATACGCAAGTGCGAGTTTGCAATTCGCCTCCGGCAAATAAACAATCTGCGCATGAACCTGCCGGACAAGCTGGACAAGGATTTCAAACTTCTCTGCGGCCATGCCCCCGCCATCGTGGTCCGCGCATTGTACAACATCGACGGCAAGGCCGGTGAAACCTGGGTGGCTGTCGGGGAGGAGCGTATTGTCTTTTACCATCGACCGGCTGGAGGTGAATTCGATCGCACTCGACTGAAGCTGAACGAGGTCATCGAGGCCAACGTCGAAGCCACCAACGAGCTCGCGGTCGTGTCGATTCGCACGGCCACCAATCATCTTCAGGTCAAATGTTCACTCTTCGATCTCCCCAATCTCGATCGAGCGGCCACCGCGTGCAAGACCGCCAACGAACGCACCCCCATCGAGGCTCCCGCGCGACTGAACTCCGTAAGCGCATTCTGCGCCGCGATCCACGCTGTGATGGACGCCGATCATCGCGTTGATCCCGTGGAAACCGAATGGCTCTGTCAGAAGCTGCCTGACCTCGTCGCCATCGAACAGGGAAGCGCGTGGCACCGGGTGCACGGCACAGAGAACCTGCTGAAGGAACTCCCGGCGGCATTGAACTACCCGCAACGTCTTTGCCTCATCGCCAACCTGATCGGCTCGGTGATGTCGGACGGACTACTCGAACCTGCCGAGCACGAACTGGTGGATCGATTCCGCACGGCCTTGGAAATTGGTGAGGAAGAATACGACCGCCTGTTCCAAGTCATCCTCACGCGAAACCAGGTTGCCGTCTTGGCGGACGAGGACGACCCAGATGAGGAAGCTTTGGCGTTGTTCGCCGCCGCCCTGATCGCGGTGACCGAGTGCGACAACGAACGCCATGTCCGCGAAGTGGCTTACCTGAACCGCGTTATTGATCACCCGGACCTGATGAGTGCCGCCAAGGCCGAACTCGACTCGGTTGGCGTCAGCGGCCTGCTATCCGGTCTCCCCGGCCCGCTTCACGAAGCCCAGCGAAAATGCCTGCTCACCAACGCGCTTTCGGTCGCGATGGTGGACGGCGAACTCGAAATCCCGGAACAGGAGCTCATCGAGCAGCTTCGCGCCGCGATGGGTGTTCCCATGCTTTACTACGAGACCGCCTTGCGCGCCCTGCTCGTGAAGAACAACCTGAGTGTTCTGAGCTAGCTCAACTTCAACCAACGGTAACGCTGCCACCACGGACGGGCCGCTTCCAGTTGCGCTGCCAAGCGGAACAGCGTGGTCTCCTCACCGAAGCGTCCGGCAAATTGCACGCCAATCGGGAGATTGTCCGCTCCCCAATGCAACGGGACGCTCATCGCGGGTTGTCCGCTGGCATTATAGATATTGCAGAACGGAGAGTAATGGCGCATGCGATCAAACAGAGCCC
>JBMYQZ010000927.1:0-1862 GCA_049601855.1 Limisphaerales bacterium
TCGTGAAATCGTCCACCATCTTGCCAAAGATCTCCTCCCCGACCTTCGGACGAATGAAGTCGAACACGGCGATGTTTTCACCCATGCGATTCAGTATTTCGGGACGATTGAGCTCCGTTTTGAAATAGTTGCTGATCTCCGAACGAACCTTTTGCTCCACGCGTTCATACGGATCCTCCGGAGTGACATGCGCGACGCGGTTGCCTTCCTTGTCCTTCCGGTAAATACCCAGATTTGAGGTGAAAATGATAACCGCTTCACTGAAGTAGACGCGTTCTCCGCGCCCCGATGTCAGGACGCCGTCGTCCAAGACTTGGAGAAACTTGTCGAGAATGCGCGGGTGGGCCTTTTCAATCTCATCAAACAGAACCACCGAGAACGGTCGCTCCTTGATGGCGTTGGTCAGCTCGCCGCCCATGTCCGACCCCACGTAGCCGGGCGGCGCGCCGATCAGGCGTTGATCCGCGTGTTCGGCCGAGAATTCGCTCATGTCGAATCGGATATAGGCGCGTTCGTCCCCAAACAGCAGCGCGGTCAGGGTCTTGGCCAACTCAGTTTTCCCGGTGCCGGTCGGACCCGCCAGAAACATCACGCCGCGCGGACGCCCGCCCGTCCCGCCGCTGACCCCCGTCACGGCGCGTTTGATGATGTCCAAGGCTTTGACCACGGCGGAAGTCTGCCCCTTCACCCGCTTGCGGATGGTGTCTTCGGCGCCGGCAATTTTTTCGCGATCGATCTTTTTCCAAGGATCCTCCGTCACTCCCAGCTTGTAGCGTCTGACCGCCTCGGCGATCTCGGAGAAGCCAAGATTCTCGCGCCGGCAGAGTTGTGTGATCGCGATGGTGTCGGTCAGAGTGACGCCCTCCGTCTGTTCGACAAACTGATCCAGGAGTTCCTTCTTGCGCTTGGCTTCCGTCTGTTCGAATCCATCAAGGCTGGCGGACAGATTGGTCACCAGTGCCCGGCGCTGGATGTGGTCAGGTCGGGAAACCATGACGCTGCGCATCCGCGGATTGTCGAGAACCAGCCAATCCGGCAGGTCGTTCTCCTTCTCGCAAATCCAAAAGATCGGATTGAACTGTCGATACGGATGCTTCCGCCCCTTGTTGTGTGCCTTCACGCTGTGGCAGAACACTTTGGCCTTCGTGAAAAACTCGTGCTCGGTGGCATCCATTCCGGTGATCCGCTTGGCGAACTGCGACGCGAAATCCATGAAGAGGGCGACAAAGCGCGTCTCGCAAGCGAGCAATCGTTCCGCGATCTCCCACAGCTTGGCGAAGCTGACCTTGCAATGCCCCGCCTGGTCGAACTTGAGTCCAAAGGAGGATTCAAAAAAACGGGTCGCTTCCTCCGCCGATTGCTCGCGCAAAGGGACGACGGAAAACCCTTCAACCGTATTGAACTGCAGACAGTAGTCGAACCCGCGCAAGCGCAGCGCTTCACCCACGTAACACGGCAGCGACTTCGTGACGTAAGCCGCGGGCGTCACGGTTTCACCATCCGCATCCTTGGTTTCGGCCACGATCAGGTGCTGATAGAGGTCGCGAATATTACCGGACAAGACGAACTGGGATTTGACCGGAAGAAAGCGAAGCACTTCACGCAGCCACCGCGGAGTGGCCGCGTCTTCATTCAACTGGGTTTCCGTAATCATGGTGATTCCATCATACTAACAATTACTCGTTCATTGACGGCGGCTACGATGTGTTCCTGGCGTCGCGCGAGGCGGGTTGAGTGGGCACACCAAGATTCGCATTGGCACCTCGCATGTGAATGGAGAGGCTTATTACGTACGCGGCGTTTGATGGCAAAAAGAAATTGAAGGTTCCATACGGCCCGCGTATACCGCCGGACATCTTGAG
>JBMYQZ010000928.1:0-1846 GCA_049601855.1 Limisphaerales bacterium
ATGGTCATGGCGTCGGCGTTATGGCCGCGGCCGAGGGAGTAGACGCCGCCACGCTTGTTATTGTCAGGCGTGCGGCCAAATTCACCGGTCCAGATGACGAGGGTGTCGTCGAGCATGCCGCGTTTCTTGAGATCCTTGATCAACGCGGCGATGGGCTGGTCGACGCTCTTGATGCGGGAGGCGTGACCGCGTTCGAGATAATCGTGGCTGTCCCAACCACCGGAAAAGATCTGCACGAAGCGAACGCCTTTCTCAACCATACGGCGGGCCATCAGGCATTGCTTGCCGAACTCGGAGGTTTCCTTCCGATTCATCCCGTACATCTCCTTGATGTGTTCGGGTTCGCCCTTGAGGTCAATGACTTCGGGGACTTCCATCTGCATGCGATAGGCGAGTTCGTAGGATTCCATCCGCGCAGCGAGATCCTTGTGCTCGGGATGTTTCTTGGCGTGCTGATCGTTCAGCATGGCAAGCGCATCGAGGGCCTTGCGCTGATGTTCGCGGGATTTGTAGCCCTGTGACTTGAGGTCGAGGATGGGAGACCCCGTCGGACGCAGGCGCGTGCCCTGGTAGAAGGCGGGGAGAAAGCCGTTGGACCAGTTGCGCGATCCCCCCTGCGGGAGGGCGAGTTCGGTCATGACCACGTAGCCGGGAAGATTTTGATTCACGCTGCCGAGTCCGTAGGTGGCCCAGGCACCGATGGACGGATCCGCGCCCAGACGGCTGCCGGTGTTCATGTGGAACAGGGCCTCGGGATGGTTCAACGACTCGGCCTGGCAACCGCGGTAATTGCAGAGTTCATCGGCGACTTCCGGATCGCGCAGATGTTTCCATTGATCGCACATCTCGATGCCCGATTGGCCGACCTTGTCGAAACCGAAGGGGCTGCCGACGAAGAACTTGAAGCCGTTTGCCAGGCTCTTGGTGCTCTTGGATTCGGTCTTGTGAAGTTTGGTCAAGCGGGGCTTCGGATCAAAGGTGTCCATGTGCGCCGGACCACCTTCCATGAAGAGCATGATGACGTTCTTGGCTTTGGCGGGAAGCATCGGCTTCTTTGGAACCAAGGGACCGGTGGGTGCGGTGGCTTCCTTGGCCAGCGAACTGGTGAGGGCGACCGATCCCATGGAGGCGCCGAGGCCATAGAGGAATTCACGGCGAGTGGCGGCGGTTGAGAACGGGCGGGAGCAGATGGGAGATTTCATGACGTTTGAGATTCGTTGGAGTTCACGCTTTAGCGTGTCCGTGTATTGCAATCAGTGATTCAAAGTTTCTCTGTGGGGTGGATTGGAATGGGCGCCGTTGGAGTTCGCCAGTCTCAGTATTCATCCCAGCCCTTTCCGTATTCCGTAACGGGGTACTCGTTCCAGATGTTGCGGGCTTCGTCTGACCCGACTTCATCGAGAAACTGATGGGCGCTGCTGTAAGGCCAATCCTGCCATTTATCCACGTAGCCGTGTTTGACCGGGTTGTGATGGATGTAGTTGATCGTCGCCCAGTAATGGCGGTCAGACTTCATCTCGGTTTCAACGGCAGTGCACCAGACTTTGCGTCCGCGAGTTGAATCTTCTCCGTTCCAGTCGAAGGACGTTTGGCCGTGTAGGTTGCCGAGGTTCTTCACCACCGCTTTGGCATCTTTGGCGACGGCGAGGAAGTGATAGTGATTTGGGAGAACCACCCAAGCCACCAAGGTTTCCGTGTTGGCCGAAGCAGTTTCGGTAAGACGCGACTCGAAGTCGTTCATGCGGGCCGGTAATTGGCCGACATGAGGTTCGTGTTCGTAACAGGCGGCCGTAAACATATACCGGTCGGTTCGATCGCTGTTGCGATGAGGCGGACTGTGCCACGG
>JBMYQZ010000929.1:0-1838 GCA_049601855.1 Limisphaerales bacterium
TGTTGCGGGGTGAAGATGCCGTCTTGCGTGGCGCCGAGTCCGGGGACCGGACCGGTTTCGGACGTTGCCACCAGTTGGTCTGTGCGCAACCACCACTGATCTCCGTCCATGGTCAAGACGCCGATATCTACCAGAAATTTCAATCTTGCTGACAAATAATCGACCAAAACGGCGGCCACCGCATTCTGTGAGGCGAGCAAAGCGTTGCGCGCTTCGAGCTCATCCCGCGTCTGAGCACGGTTCGCTGCAATCAATTCAGGCGTGATATTCACCCGTTCGTTGGCCAGCACCAGGGCCTGACTCTGAATCTCAAAGTTCTGACGCAATTGTTCGAGTTGCCGCAGGTCTTCCCTTACAGCATCACGAGCATTGTCTAAAGTTAACGATAACGACCGGATTTGTCTCTCAAAATCTATCAATCTCGTCCGGTAGGTGTTCCTTTGCGAACGGCGGTCGAAGGGGAGATCCAGTTGGAGACCAGCGGAGGCTCGGAAATTACCGGGATCAAAATCGGCATAGTCGGTGGCTTCATTGGCGAGCGAGGCGTCGGTGACGAAAGTCAGGTTTGCCCGGAGCGCATCGGCTGCAACCCAGATCTTGCGTTTGCTGTCCTCGAACCGGTCAATTTCATTCAGGATGTCGAATTTGTTGGTAACCGAGGATTCGTAGCCTTCTCGATCGGTGATGCGGACAACCTGCAGGCCGATGTTCTTGAGCTGTTCAAATCCGGATGGGTCGAGATTCAGATGGACGCCTTGGGGAATCTCGAGCTTCTTCTTAAACTCATCCAGTTGCCCCTGATATTGCTGAACGGCACGAAGGTAGGAGCTGCGCCCGCTCAGCCGCGACTGCTTGGCTTGATCGACCTGAAAGCGAGGAATTCGGTCGGCATCTTCGAGTTCTTCCAAGCGGGTGACGGATTCGTCAAGGGCGCTGTAATTGTTGTGGGCATTGCGGACATTGTCTTGTCGCTGCAGGAGACGGAAATAGTCAGTGACGATCTCTACTCCGAAGGTTTGCTGAAAGAGAGCAAAGTCCCGAGTGGCGTAGATCACATCGCGTTCGGCCTGCGTCAGATTTTCCGCGACGATGCGGGCGGAGGAACCGCGGAGGAGGGGTTGGGCGAGATTGGCGGATACGACGGTGTTGATCGAGCGCCGCGGGTCGCCGGTGAAGTAGCGGACCATGTCGTTGGCCAAGGTCAGGCTGAAGGTGCCCCCGGACTTGAGAGCTTCGGTGAAACCAAAACGGTTGCCATTGGAATCGAGGCGACGGTCACCATCGCTCTCGCGATCAACGCCTCCACGAAGTTGCCCGAATGGTCGCTTGGCGAAATTCCATTGGCGTAGGGTGAGAGTAAGGGCGGTGAGGTAGAGCTGCTCTTTGCGGGTCTTGTAGTTGCGATTGTTCGCGTATGCCCTGGTCAGGGCCTGTTCCAGGTTCAGCGTGACGTTGGTTCCATCGAGCGCGCGTTCGTTGATGAGCTCCATGGCTGGCAACTCGTCCGGGTTGCGATCCGAGTAGCGAGTGTCGATGGAAAACTCGTTGGTCTCCCCGAAAAGTCCAAGTTCGGCCTTGGCGAGGATGTCGTAGACCTGTTTGTCGGCCTTTTCACGGTAGTAAGTGCTGCTGCACCCGGTGATAAACACCGAGCCCAACATCACAATCAGCATGGAAGTGAAGATCCGGTTCCGCACAAAAGTAGCTTCGACGATAATACGAACACGTATTATTCAAAACTCCCCGGAAAAAAACGCGTAAATGGCTGTGCAAGAAGGGGTTGGAGCAATGGACGGTCCTCAGTTGGCCCGTTCCCTGGCAATCCAGGCCTCGATTCG
>JBMYQZ010000930.1:0-1838 GCA_049601855.1 Limisphaerales bacterium
TGCGTCTGTGCCGTCGGACGATCGATACGCTGGAATCCGGTGGTCGTGCCGGCGGGCTGAGCCACTCGCTCACTCCGCTCGCCCGGCGACACGGCATCGAAGTGCCCGACCACTCGCTTCACGAATTCGTCGGAGGTACAACCGTTCTCCCGGGTCCAGACTGATTCAAGCTTTGCGAGTGTCTTACCGTCGGAGCTCAACTGCTTGATGGCCGCCTGATTGGCACGGGCCACCTTCCCCTCGATATCGAGGATCAACACCGGCCACTTCGCCCCCTCGAGTGGAAAATTGTCTTTCTTGCCCAGCATCAGCGCTTGGTCGGGCGAGCATCATAACTACCTGCGCCTCAAGGACAACCACATACTCTGAAGCAGTCCTCAAGGTAACTTTGAGAGCGCCGAGGGCAGCAAATCTTCCAGCACAAATTCGTCCACTGAATCGTCCTCGTCCATTCCCGTGCACAACACGTCAATTCCCGGCGCATGCTCGACGAGTAATTGGCGACATGCACCGCAGGGAACCAAGTGAGGTTTGATCGAACTGACCAAGGCCAAGGAGCGGAATACGCGATGTCCCGCGCTCAGTGCCGAAAACAACGCAACGCGCTCGCCGCAACAGGTCAACCCGTAACTGGCACTCTCGACATTGCACCCGGTGACGATCTGACCATTGTCGGTCCGCAAGGCCACGCCAACGTTGATCCCGGAGTATGGCGCCACCGCATTTTGACTGGCGTCGCGGGCAGCTTGAATGAGTTCGAGTTGTTCAGCGGTCGGCATAAAGTTGGCAGAATTCACGAATCAAAGCCTGGCCCATGCTTTCGGCCAGATTACCCGTCTCAAGCACTTCCGAGTGGTTGACCTCGGTCCCGCCAGTCCCGGCCGCAGCATTCGTGATCAACGAAACCCCTGCGACCCGCAAACCGCATTGGCGCGCAACAACGACTTCGGGCACGGTGCTCATGCCGACGGCACTGGCTCCGAGTCGTCCGTACATCTTCACCTCCGCCGGAGTTTCATAGGTTGGACCGCTCACGGCGGCATAGATGCCCTGTTTGAGTTTGAGGCGGATTTTCTTGGCGGACTTCTTCAATAAACCCGCGAGCCCCGGATCATAAGCCTCGGTCAGATCGAGGAATTCACCGTCCCAGCCTCCCGGCTGAGTTGGGCGCAAGGGATTCACTCCCATCAAGTTGAGGTGATCGCGCAAGAGCATGAAATCACCAGGACGCAGTTTCGAATCGATTCCGCCAGCCGCGTTGGTCACCACCAGGTCCGTCAAGCCCAAGCGAGACATCACCCAGATGGGAAAGGTGATCTCCTCCATGCTGTAGCCTTCGTAAAAATGGGCCCGGCCACTAAAAATCATGATTGGCACCTTCGCCACCGTTCCCACGATCAAGCGCCCGGAGTGCCCCTTCACTCCCGTCTTGGGAAAACCGGGCATGTCCACGTAATCGAAGCTCGCCTTTGGTTTGACCACCGCGGCAACCCCATGGAATCCACTCCCCAGCACCAATCCCAGTGTCGGCTTCAAACGCCCCAAACGCCCGCGAATCATCTTCGCAGCGGATTCAGCCAATCGATTGCTCGCATTCTGTGGTCGAGGCATCCTAAGCGGCCCCCAGCTTAGGGAATCCAGACTGAATCAAAACGAAAATATTGCCGGATACCCCGGCAGTCATTAGGTTCCATGCCCTTTCGAAAATGAATCTGGATAACGACGAAATCAGGCGCTACTCCCGCCATCTCATCCTCCCCGAGGTGGGTATGGCCGGCCAAAAGAAAATCAAGGGCGCCAGCGTGCTCTGCATCGGCGCCGGCGGCCTCGGCTCTCCG
>JBMYQZ010000931.1:0-1833 GCA_049601855.1 Limisphaerales bacterium
GGTGAACGCGCCTTTGCGATGACCGAAGAGTTCGCTCTCCAAGAGATTCTCCGGAATGGCAGCGCAGTTGATTTTGATGAACTGACCGGCGGAACGTTCGCTCCAACCGTGAATCACATCGGCGATGACTTCCTTGCCCACGCCGCTTTCGCCGGTGATCAATACGCGACTGTCACTCGCAGCGACGATGGCGGCGTCGCGAAAGACCTGCTTCATCGCGGAGCTTTCGGCAACGACCGAGGAAGGAAGTTCCGTATCATCGGAGGGCGTGAAGGTCTCCTTCTTCGTCAGTCCCGTGGCATTGCGAACAGAGGCGAGCAATTCATCGAGGTCGATCGGCTTCTGAAGATAGTTGACCGCGCCATCCTGCATTGCGGAAACCGCGTCACGGATGTCGGGAAAGGCGGTGACCATGAGCACGGGAAGGTCGGTGTGTTTCTCGCGCAATTTTCGCAGCGTTTCCAATCCCGACAGACCGGGCATACGCACGTCGGAGATCATCATGGAGAACGAACCCTCGGCGAGGCGGCTCAAGGCATCTTCACCACTGACGGCCTGGGTTGTTTCAAACCCCTGCTTGGAGAGGAAGGCATAGAGCAGACTCCGCTGTCCCGGGTCATCGTCGACGATGAGAATGTGTTTGGAATCGTTCACCACGTTTGCTGCGGAAATTAGACCTCGATCAGTCGGCCCGGTTCAACCGTTGAGTTCCCGGATCTTCGTGATGCGAAAGCAGGCGCCGCCGTCCGGTGAGGGGCAGAACGCGATCTCCCAACCATGCGCGAGAACGATCTGGCGGACGATGGCGAGACCGAGGCCGGTGCCTTCTTTCTCACGGGTGGTGAAGTACGGTTGGAAAATCTTGGCCCGGTGGGGTTCGTCGATGCCCGGTCCGTTGTCCTCGATCTGGAGCGTCACGGTCTCGACACTGCGCTCGGCGGTGAGGGAGATTCTGCCACCGTCCTTCATCGCCTGCACGGCGTTGAGCAGCATGTTGAAAACAATTTGCCGCAGCATCTTTTCATCGGCCTCGACATGAATGCCGCAGGCCGGCGCATCCACCTCGATCTGGTGGTCGTCCAATTCGGGTTTGAGGGGTCGGATGACGTCTTCGATCAGCGAGTCCAATCCCACGCGCGTGCGACGGATCTCCGGGGGTTTCGAGAAGTTGATGAACTCATTGAGCTGGCCAGTGACCCGATCGACTTCACTGGTGATTTCGGAACAGCGGTTGCGAATGGTGCCCGAAGCCTGGTCCTCCTTGGAAATCATCTGGGCGATGCCGCGGATGATGTTCAACGGATTACGGGTCTCGTGCGCCAAGCCGGCGGCGGCCATGTTCATGTCGTTGAGATGGGTGTTCTGTTCGCGGGCGCGGACGAGGCGCATCTCGATCAGACTCGACCGGGAGACATTGCGCCAGGACATGCCCATCGCGGCAAAGGCGATGAAGGCAAAAGCCACGATGCATGAGCGCAGCCATTTGTCCTGATCAATGGAGGCCTGGATTCCTTCGGTCTTCATCTGGAACAGAGCCCCGTAAACGCCGCCGGTTTGACGCGCCTCTTCAAACTCCTCCCGACTCCAATGCGACGGGCGGCGAAACAAGAATCGCCCACGCGTGCTGTTGGTGGAAACATCGTCCGTGTCGATCTGCTGGAGTTGTTCGTCGATGGCTTCACGAAAGCGTTCCAAGCGGCGACGACGCTCGGCGGGATCCTCCGAACGTGCCCGTTCGCGATTGCGCTCCTCTTCCGAACGTTGCATCACGATCGCCTCCCGCGGTCGACTATTGGTGCCAAAATTGGAGATACCAAGGTCGACCGGGTGTTG
>JBMYQZ010000932.1:0-1816 GCA_049601855.1 Limisphaerales bacterium
GTTTCGAGCAACCCCTTTGCGTGCATCTCGGCGGTGGGATCAAAGGCAGCGTGCGCTACAAATGGGAGCAGGAAAACGGCATTTTCGAATTTGACCGCAAGCCCCTCCCAAAGCTGTTGGCCGCTATTTCCAACGCGAAATGGGAGGCGATGGTCTGGGGCCCCTACGGTGGTGACCGCCCGAGATTTTACACGAGCTGGATCGATTTCTGCGAAAAATACAATCCCGGCATGAAGTATTATCTTTCCGACGCCTGGCCTGCGCCAGGTCATGTCCGGAAGCTGTTCAAGCTCGATGCAAACCCGGAATCGGAAGCGTTCTTCACCGAGGCGGTCTATGACAAACTCAGCGCCGACGCGGTCGCTGGCTTTGGCGGCCTCGTGAAAACGCTGCGCGAATCAACCAAGGAAGTGTACATCCTTCCCACCCACGCTGCGATGACCGAGGCGGCCAAGCGTTTCCTCCGCGGAGAACTTCCCGGTTACAAAGGCCTCTACAAGGTGATTGGCGGAAAAGAGCCTTCCATCTGGAGAGACCGAATCGGTCATATCCATCCGGGCCTCGAAAGCCTGGAGGGCTACGTCTTCTACGCCACGCTCTACGGCAAATCCCCCGAACTCATTACGGCACCGATCAAGTTCAAGGAAGACCCAAGCCTCCCCAGCGCCGCCTTGGACAAGATCTTCCGTGAAATCGCCTGGAAAGCCGTGGTGGAGCATCCCCTCTCCGGCGTTACCGACAAGAACAAGAACGGCATCGGCGATCATCTGGAGTAGCGCTCCATAGGAGCGTTGCCGCAACAGTTGATGTTACGGCTCACGCTGCTGGCGCCACTCGGGCGGAGAAACCATGTCGGACAACCCACGGACATTCGCTCAGAGGCGCTAATATGGAATCTTCATTCGAACTCTTGAACGGTGTTGAGGCTCTCTTCGAGTACATGCCGAGGAGCCTCTTCTTTGTGAAAGATCGGGAAGGGCGCTACCTCGCGGCGAACGAGGAATTGGTGCGCCTGTTCGGAGCGGCGAACGAGGCGGAAGTGATCGGCCGCACCGATGCCGATTTTCTGCCCGCCTACATCGCGGAGGGGTATCGGGAGGACGACCGTCTTTTGTTCGAAAATGGCGTCACAATTCGAAATCGCGTCGAGCTGGTAACGACCCGTGAAGGAATCGTCGACTGGATCGTCACGACGAAGGTTCCATTGCGCAACACCGCCGGTGAGATCGTGGCGGTGGCGGGCCATGCCCGAGATTACAAGGGAGAGGGCTCCGCGGCGGCGATGCCGGAGGAATTGCGACACCTAATCGCGCACATTCGGGAGAACTACGCCGCGACGATCCACGTTGTCGATCTGGCGACCGCCACGGGGCGTTCAGTGAGTTCCATCGAGCGAGCCTTCCGACGGCATCTCCATGTCACCCCCAAGGATTACATACGCAAGGTCCGCGTCCACGAAGCCTGCAGGCAGTTGATCCATTCCCAAGATTCGGTAGCCGAGATCGCCAATGCGTGCGGGTTCAGTGATCAGGCCCATTTGACGAGAGAGTTCAAGCGTATCATGCACGCAACACCGGCGCTCTACCGAAAAAGCCACGGTTCCACCTGATTGACCGTGACGAATCTGTTCAAAAAGTCGACGGATTGCTTCAAGGCATCGGGGAGCTTTTGGCTTAACGTTGGGCTCTCTGATGAAATCGACTTTTCTAAAGCGAATCCTCGTCGGCATCGCTCTGGCGGTGTTGGGGACCGTATTTCCGATTGCCGCCGCGGAGGTCTATGGGGAATGGCGCTCATCGGGCGGTGTTGAGAGGCT
>JBMYQZ010000933.1:0-1805 GCA_049601855.1 Limisphaerales bacterium
ACCCGTGGTTGCCAAATGTCGCGCCAACTCTTGGCCACGACCTTGGCCGGCATGTCTTCCTCGGGGAGTTCGGTGTGTTCCTGCGTCAGGTTCGTCCGGCCGCGGCCGGAGATTGAGAAACGCCACAGTTTGCGTCGTCCCCGTTGGACCGAAACCACGTTGCAGGCGCTGGGGCGTTTGCCGCTACTAGCACCCGGTGTTGGGGAGGATGATAGGGACGGCAGTCGGTCGGCTTGGACCTGACCTCGTTTCTTCGGCAGGAAAGAGCCGATTATCAAAGCCACCAATACGGCGGCGACAACGGCGCCGACGGCATAGCCGGTGAGTTCAAGCGTATCCTTCTGCGCCAGCTTCATCCAGAATTCGGAAGGCTGAGCGGTGGCTTCTGCGGGCTCGGTGACGGTGGCGGCGGGCGTGTTGGTGTCGGTATTGGCAACCAGCACGTTCGTGTCCGCACCGGCAACACTCATTGCCAGCAAAATGAGGAGCGTTGGCAAGGCGAGGCGTTGGCCGGTATACCGAATTGCTTGGGAGAGGCGGGAAATCATTTCAATCTTCCAACAAGGCCTCCAGGTGTTCCTCACTCTGCGTGACGCGGAGAATCTCCTCGATGGTGGTGATGCCATTGCGGGCCTTTTCCCAACCATCATGACGCAAAGTCTTCATGCCGAGTTCGACGGCCTTGGAGGCGACGGTGGAGGAAGCAGCGCGTTGGAGAATCAGTGGGCGCAACTGCTCGTTCAGCAGGAGCAGTTCGTAGATGCCCTGGCGCCCTTGGTAACCCTGTTGACGGCAGGTCTCGCAACCGGCGCCTTTCCAGAAGCGGGCGCCCTCAATCTGATCGGAGGGATAACCCAGCTTCGTAAGGTAATCCATCGTCACGGGTTCCTCGGTCTTGCACTCTTTGCAGATCGTGCGCACGAGGCGTTGGGCGAGCACGGCTTCCACCGAGGACGCCACCAGGAACGGTTCGATGCCCATGTCCACCAGACGCGTAAACGAACTGGGTGCGTCGTTCGTGTGCAAGGTGCTGAAAACCAAGTGACCCGTCAGCGCTGCCCGAATGGCGATCTCGGCGGTCTCCAAGTCGCGGATCTCACCGACCATGATCACATTCGGATCCTGTCGCAGGATGTGGCGCAAACCGGTGGCGAAGGTCAGCCCAATGTCCGAGCGCACAGCGATCTGGTTGATGCCCTTCAACTCGTACTCAACCGGTTCCTCAATCGTGATGATTCGCTTGTGAACCGAGTTGATCGTACTGAGGAAGGCGTAGAGCGAAGTCGATTTGCCCGAACCGGTCGGACCGGTCACGAGCATGATGCCGTGGGGCTTGACTATGATCTCGCGCAGGGCTTCCTCGTCGCTCGAGGCGTAGCCGAGCTTGTCGAGGCTCATGAAGATCTTGCCGCGGGTGAGCAGACGCAGGGAAACGCTTTCACCGTAAACTGTCGGCACGGTCGAAACGCGGATGTCGATTTCCTCGCCCCGGATGCGAACGTTGATCCGGCCGTCCTGCGGCAGACGCTTCTCGGCGATGTTCATTCCCGACATCACCTTGATGCGCGAGATAATCGCGGCCTGGTAGCGCTTCAACTGCGGGGGGAGGGGAATCTGGTGGAGAATGCCGTCGATGCGATTGCGAATGCGCAACTCGTCCTCCGCCGGTTCAAAGTGAATGTCCGTCGCGCGCTGGTTGTAAGCCTCCCAGACGATCTGGTTGACAAACTTGATGACGCTGGCTTCTTGGTCGTCCTCGGTGATCTCCTTGTCGTTCTCGATCTCGATCTCCCAGGCGTCGTCTT
>JBMYQZ010000934.1:0-1798 GCA_049601855.1 Limisphaerales bacterium
TGGAACCAACTCTGGAACTGACAATCACCACCCACCTGCAATCGCACCCCCCAGACCGGACGCATGCGGCCAGTGCCCAAATTGTGGCGTCGAGCGTGAGCGAGTGGTCCCCTTCCCGGTCTATCCGCCGGGATCACTTGAACCGAATCACGGTCCCTTTTGACTTTCTACGAAGCCCTCCAAATGACTTTCCAGCACCTCGTTCCACCACAACTGCATCCCCTCCCAGGGTCCCAGCCTGCCGCTTCAATTCTTCGTAGAGTTTCTGCTCGGACGCGAACTCAGCCACCGCTTCGACTCGACCGACGACTTCATATCTCTCGGATGGACTTTCAAAAAGTATCGAGACAGTTGAAGGCGAGGTCTGAGAGTACCGGGTATTCGAGGTCCGAACAGCGTCACCATCGAAGGTCGCACAAGCGGACATCAAACACGCCAGAGCCAAGATCGGAACAACAGGAACATGAAGCTTCTTCATCATTTCAAGCAGCAAAGATAGGCCAAGCGAGCCCGTCCTGACCACTCAGATCCATTCCCTACGAATCCATTCCCTGCGAATCCATCCCACCAAAGGAAACCATCATTCGGCCTCTTGTCAGTAATAGACAGGATGCTTTTCCAACTACGGAATACTCTAAAGACCCCGAGCAGCAGAACTGCACCCCAGGCAGATTCCCAACCACCGAAGAAACGGAAAAAGGAACAACTCATCTCGTCCCATTTCCGTAAATTCCGTTCCTTCCGTGGTTAAAAATCTCTGGCCCTTCCTCTTCCGTGTATTTCGAGTATTCCGTAGTTCGTTCTCAAGCCGGGGCTCTTCATGCATCAACCTATCTACATCAAATCGCGATCTCCCCCATGAACAGGAGCAACTCGTGTCGTTGCGAACATGCACCCGCAAGCACACACGAAAGACGATCGGTCCGAGGCATACTCCATCTCCTTCCGTCCGTTTCCTCCTGTCAAAAAGACCGACCACGAATAAGCTCCCACCCAACCGGTGAGAGAAACCCCACACCTCCAACGCGCCCAAATACTGCTCGATCAACGTCGCTTCGATCTGGCCGAAGCCGAACTTCGCCAACTCCTCGCCCAACAACCCGAACACCCCCGCGCCCTGGCTCTTCTCAGCCTCTGCCGACTGAATCAGAACGACATTCCCGGGGCCTTCCGCTTCAGCGAACAAGCGATCGCCCAAGAACCGGATTGGGGCTTCCCTTACTACCTGCGTGCGCTCGCCCTCGTCCAAAGCAATCGGGTCGACGATGCCATTCGCACCATGGATCGCGTGAT
This sequence comes from Limisphaerales bacterium, assembly GCA_049601855.1. Lineage (GTDB taxonomy): Bacteria > Verrucomicrobiota > Verrucomicrobiia > Limisphaerales > JAYPXF01. The sequence continues at coordinate 1,294 of JBMYQZ010000934.1, forward strand.
CGAACTCGATCCCACCGACGCCGACTACCGCAGCTTTCTCGCCGAACTCCACTGCGTCTGCAACCGCCCCGAGCAAGGCATCGAATCCGCCCGGCTCGGACTCAGCTTCAAGCCCGAACACGTCGGATGCCTCAACCTCATCGCCCGCGAGCGCACGCGCACCGGACACTTCAACGAAGCCGACTCCCTCCTCCGCACCTCCCTCGAGATCGATCCTCTTCGAGCCGAAACCCACTCCCTTCAAGGCGAACTCAAGCTGCAGCAAGGCGACATCGCCGCCGCCCAACAATCCTTCGACCTCGCCCTCACCCGCGCCCCCGGCCAAACTGAAGCCCAAGAAGGCTTCCTCGAAACCCGCCGTGCCAGCAACCGACTCTACCGCCGCCTGCTCCCCCTCCTCCTCCGCGGCGAACGCCTGACCGCCGAACAACCCTTCGCCTCCCGCCTGATTCTCCTGACCCTGATCATCGTCCTCTGCGTCACCGCCACCAAACTCTCCACCGGC
>JBMYQZ010000935.1:0-1794 GCA_049601855.1 Limisphaerales bacterium
TGGTTCCCCGACCGGTGTCGCCTTCTACGAAAACGGGGCTCTCGGCAAAAAATGGGAAGGCCTGCTCATGACCTGCGAAGCCGGTCGCAACGTCGTCTTCGGCTACCAACCCAAGCCCGATGGTGCCGGCTTCGAATTGAAGCGCTTCGATTTCCTCAACTCGAACAAGGACCACAAATTTGCCGGCTCCGACTTCCTCGGCGGCAACAACAGCGTTACCAGCGAGCTGAAGACCTTCTTCCGTCCCTCCGACGTCTGCGTCGGCCCCGACGGCGCCATCTATGTGACCGACTGGTTCGATCCGCGCGTCGGCGGTCATGCCGATCTCGACGACGGCACGCACGGAGCCATCTACCGCATCGCGCCGAAGGGTTTCAAACCGCACGTCCCCAAGATCGACTACAACACCATCGCCGGCCAGATCGCTGCGTTGAAGAGTCCGGCCGTCAACACGCGCCACGTCGGCTTCACCAAGCTCAAGGCCCGGGGCGACGAAGTTCTGCCGCAGGTCCAGAAAGTCCTTCGCGACAAGAATCGCTACGTCTCCGCCCGCGCCATCTGGCTCATGGCCCAGCTCGGTGACAAGGGGAAGGCTCAGGTCCGGCGCCTCCTGAAATCCAAGAACGCCCAGCAACGCCTCGTCGCCCTCCGCGCCTTGCGTCGTGCCGGCGAAGATCCCGCCCAACTGGCCCGGCAAATGGCCAACGACACTTCCTCCGCCGTCCGCCGTGATGTGGCTCTCGCCCTCCGCGATGTGCCGCTGAACAAGGCGCGCGGTCCCCTGCTTGCCGTCGCCAAGAAATTCGACGGCGAAGATCGCCATTACCTCGAAGCGATTGGCACCGGCGCTTCCGGCAAGGAAGCCAAGCTCTACGATGTGCTCAACAAGGAACTCGGTGGTGACGCCGCCGGCTGGAGCGATTCCTTTTCCGGCATCGCCTGGCGCCTCGGTTCGCCGAAGGCTGTCACCGCCTTCAAGGCTCGCGCCGAATCCGCCGACCTTTCCTCGTCTGAACGCAAGCGCATGATGACCGCCATCGCCTTCGTGCCCACGCAGGAAGCCGCAGACGCCATGGTTTCACTGGCTGGCAACGAAGCCTTCCCGCACAAGGCGGACGCCCTCTGGTGGTTGTTCAATCGCCAGAACAACGAGTGGAAGGACTTCGGCATCCAAGGCGTGCTGAAGAAGCAAGGTCTCTACGATCCGGACAACGTCCAGTTCAGCGAAGTCCAGTTGATCATGCCCGCCATGCCCAACACGCTCCCGCCGCTCGCCGAGATTGCGAAGCTCAAGGGCGATCCCGCCAAGGGCAAACTCAGCACGGTCGTCTGCCTCACCTGCCACAAGGTTGGCAAGAATGGCGTCGACTTCGGCCCCACGCTCAATGGCTTCGGTAAGACGCAGACCCGCGAGGTCCTGATGCAGGCCATCGTCAATCCCTCGGCTGATATCGCCCACGGCTACGACGCCACCGAAATCATCACCAAGGACGGCACCAAGATCCAAGGCATCGTGATTTCCGAAGGCGACCCGGTCTTCATCAAGTCGATGGCACAGGTCCAGATGGTGCCCAAGAAGCAAATCAAATCCCGCAAGAAGCTGAAGCAATCGCTGATGTTCCCCGCGGCGCTGCTCGGCATCACCAACCCCCAGCAACTGGCGGATCTGGTGGCTTATTTGCAGTCAGACATGGAATAACCGCCAAATTTGGCCGGTTCTACCAACAAACACTTGCGCCCGGAATCAATCCCGTTACAGTCCCGCGCCATGGCTTTTTACAAGGCAACATTTGT
>JBMYQZ010000936.1:0-1784 GCA_049601855.1 Limisphaerales bacterium
AGACCGGCAATTACATCAACGGCTCTCCGGCGATCGATCCCAAACTCGCGGTGACGGCGTTCGGTGGCTGTGATGCCATTCTCCACGTGATCAACGTGGAGACAGGGGAAAAGGTGACGGAGATCGAGGCCGGTGCCTACGTCGCCGGTTCCGCCGCGCTGACGGACGGCCAGGCCTTCTTTGGTCATTACGAGAACGAGTATCAACGGATTGACCTTGTGAAGGGGACGAACATCTGGTCCTACCGAGATCGCAACTTCCCCTACTTCTCCTCGCCGGCGGTCACCAAGGACGTGGTCATATTTGGCGGTCGCGACAAACGCCTCCATTGTGTGAAACGGGAGACGGGAGAGAAGATCTGGACTTTCAGCACGCGCGGCCGGATCGACAGCTCGCCGGTGATCTGCGACGGAAAAGTGGTCTTTGCCAGTGAAGATGGCCGGCTCTATATCGTCTCACTGAAAGATGGTGAGGAACTTTGGAATTTTGAAATCGGTGAAAGTATCACCAGTTCACCGGCCATCGTCGATGGTCACATCGTCATCGGTGCCGATGACGGCAGCGTCTACTGCTTCGGACCCAAATAACCTTTCATGAGCACCGCCACGGATACACCGCCCGCCAAACCGGCTTTGGAGAAACAAACCACGGCCGGCAATTACTTTGTCTCCAACTACCCTCCGTTCTCCTTCTGGAAACCGGAAGCCGTCGGGGACGTTCACGAAGCGATTGAGCGTCCGCCGGCGCCAGACACGCCGCTCGGTGTTTACGTGCACATTCCGTTCTGCCGCAAGCGTTGTCACTTCTGCTACTTCAAGGTGTATACCGACAAGGATTCGTCTGAGATCCGCGCCTACACGGATGCGGTGCGGAAGGAACTTGAGGCCTATGCCAGCAAGCCCTTCATCGGTGGACGAAAGCCGAACTTCATCTACTTCGGCGGCGGCACTCCGAGCTACCTTTCGGTCAATCAGCTGAAAGAGCTGACCGACAACATGAAGGAACTCCTGCCTTGGGATGAGGCGGAGGAAGTTGCCTTTGAGGCGGAACCGGGCACGCTCACCGATCATAAACTCGCCGGTATTCGTGAGGTGGGTGTGAATCGTCTGAGTCTCGGCGTGGAGAACCTCGACGACCGCATTCTTGAACTCAATGGTCGCGCTCATCGCAGCAAGGAGATCATCCGCGCTTACAACTTCGCCCGCAGCCAGGGCTTCGAGCACATCAATATCGACCTGATCGCCGGCATGATCGAGGAGACCGAGGAGAACTGGAAAGAGAACATCAAGAAGACCATCGATCTCGCTCCCGATTGTGTGACCATCTACGAGATGGAGATCCCGTACAACACGACGATCTACCAGCGCATGAAGGCCGATGGCAAACTGGTCGCACCGGTGGCTGATTGGGACACCAAACGTCGTTGGGTCGATTACGCCTACAACGAGTTGCAGAATGTCGGTTACACGATCACGAGTGCCACTACTGCAGTGAAAGATCCGGAGAAGGTGAAGTTCGTCTATCGTGATCGACTTTGGGAAGGCGCTGATCTGCTCTCCACCGGGGTTGCCTCGTTCGGTCATATCGGTGGCACGCACTATCAAAACTACCATGAGTTCGATCCGTACGTGGAACGTGTGAATCGCGGCGAGTTCCCGGTCTACCGGGCCCTGACTCCAAGTGCGGACGAGAAACTGATTCGCGAGTTCATCCTGCAGATGAAACTGGGTCATCTGGACCTGAGCTACTTCACGCAGAAGTTTGGCGTCGATCCGAAGGTGCGT
>JBMYQZ010000937.1:0-1776 GCA_049601855.1 Limisphaerales bacterium
GCCAACTCCATCCGCCAGGAAATCGGAACCTGCTACGACATCTTCCCCACCATCGCCGACTTCGTCGGCGCACCGATCCCCAAGAACCACCCAGTCGACGGACAAGATCTCGCCCAACTGCTCTCCGGAAAATCAAACCCGCTGCACCGAAATGAATTCCTCAACCACTACCCCCATCCCCGCCGCGGACAGAGCCATTTCTTCACCACCTGGCGCCAAGGCGATTGGAAAGTGATCTACGAATACCTGAACGATGGAACCGATCGCTATTCTCTCTACAACCTTGCCATCGACCCCAGCGAATCGAACAACCTCTCGTCCACACATCCCAAGAAACTCCGCACCATGTTGCAAGGCATGATCATCGAACTCGAATCCCGCGATGCGGTTTATCCAATCAAGGACGGCCAATCGCTCGAACCCATCATCCCGTCGGAAACGCCTTGAAGGTCGGGCGGAGCTTGCCCGACTCCCGGATTGTTCTACTGCGGGAACGGCTATGGCTCGACCGGCATCGGGAAAGCTGTCGCCGTGCCGATCGGGTAATCCAAGTTGTTGGGTTTCTCATGCGACTCAGACTGTTGATCCTGTTCGGCCTGGCGACGTTCAAGTCTTCCACGAGTTCATCTGGATCTGCACGAGAATGAGTGGTTGGCCAAGGAACCTTAGCAAAGAAGTTGTCCGCTTTGCCGACGATCAATAGGTCTCCACCCAAGTCGGTCTGGAGCCGACTTCGTACTGAGCGATCTTTTTCAACTGGCCGGTCTTCTGATCGATGCGGTAGGCACCGAGCCTGGAGTCGACTTGGCCGGCGACGTAGAGGTAGCGGCCGGTAGTATCGATGGTGAAGGAGCGGGGATGACGTTCGCAGGGGGTGTGGCCGATCATGGTGAGGCGACCGTTCTTCTCGCTGACGTGAAAGCCGACGATGGAGTCGCGTCCAACGGGGGCGTTGCGTTGGGTGATGTCACGGTTGGAGACGTAGAGGAACTTGTTATTTGGGGTGAGGTGCAAGTCGGCGGTGGTGATGTTGCCGTCGAAGCCCTTCGGTTGGGTGATGATGTCCTGGATGGTCTCAAGCGTTCCCTTCTTCGTGTCCCAGAGCCAGATGCCGACACCGGGCTTTTCGCGTTCGTTGGTGGTGTAGACGATGTTGCCGTTGGGGTGGAAGACGAGGTGACGTGGTTGGCGGGCGTGATTTTGGCCCTCGGGTCCGGGGGCGAAGGGTGGGGCATTGGGAGTGGCCTTGCCCGTGTGGACGTCGAAGCGATTGACGAAGACCTTGTTTGGTCCGGTGGCGGGTACGAGCAGCCATTGGTTGTCGGGCGAGAAGATGCTGCTGTGGGCTCGTTGTTCGAGTTCGATCTCCTGAACGGTGTGGCCGCGATAGATGCCGTCTTTGAGTTTCCAGATGGTGGCCTTGCCGGGGCCGTAGTGATTGCCGGCGATGTAGGTGCCGTGGTCTTCCACGTCGAGGTAACCGGCGCGGAGATTGATGGGGGCTTGATGTCGTAGTTTCAGTTCGCCCTTGGCGTTGAAGTCGAGGGTCGCCATCGCTGCCTGCTTGCCGGAGCCGGCCATGACGTACAGGAATTTGCCATCGGGTGAACGGGTGAACGGTCCGGCGCCGGGAAGGTCGAGCTCCTGTTGGACACTGAGTTTACCGGTGTCGGCATCAATTCGATGAACGGTGAGTTTGCCGCCGGCCGCGAGATAGAGTCTTTGGTCCGCCGCGGTAAGAGTGAGCGTGGCAAGGACCAAACCAAGGAGAACTCG
>JBMYQZ010000938.1:0-1763 GCA_049601855.1 Limisphaerales bacterium
GCAGACTATGGGATCTCGTCGCCGCCGACAAAATGCCGAAAGACGGGCCGCCGCTTACTGCGGAGCAGAAGGGGCACTTGCGCAATTGGATCATCGGCAGCGCCCGACAGGACTTCGAGAGCGTCGAGTCGACCGTGCTGGTGAAGGATGGAAAGGGCGGAGGATCCAAGGAGCATTGGGCCTTTCAACCGCCTCGGCGACCGGTCGTCCCGCAGAACTCCGCAGATCATCCGATCGATGCGTTTGTCGTCAAGCGACTACGAGAAAACGGCTTGGAACTTTCAGTGCCCGGAAAACGTCCCTTATTGGCGAGACGGCTCTCTTATGACCTGACCGGATTACCTCCCGTGCCAGGTTTGATTGCTGATTTCGCCGCGGATACGAGTCCCGACGCGTGGTCGCGGCTGGTCGATCGGCTGCTTTCCGATCCTGCCTACGGCGAACGTTGGGGGCGCCATTGGCTTGATGTGGCGGGATATGCGGATTCGGCCGGAGTGTTGAACGAGGACAAGATACTGGCCCGCGCATGGCGTTATCGCGATTACGTGATCCAGGCGTTCAACAAGAACAAACCCTACGATCTTTTCCTCCGCGAACAAATCGCCGGGGATGAACTCTACGATTACTGGACGGCCGAAGCGACCATGGCGAGATTGCCCGAGCAAGTGAAAGAAGGTGTCACGGCCACCGGCTTTCTGCGGACGGCTCCAGATTCGAGCCGTCCCGACTTCGCCAAGATCACCAACGCAGCCGCGCTCTATTACTACCCGACGATCGACGACCAACTACGCATCGTGGCTTCCTCGACGATGGGACTGACTCTGCATTGCGCAAAATGCCACGACCATATGTTCGATCCGATTCCGCAGAAAGACTATTACCAGATGCAGGCCGTGTTCATGAGCGCGTTCCGGACGGACAAGTGGATTCCCCAGAACCTTCGCCGTCTTTCCCTGGAATCAACCAAGGAACGCCAGGGTAAAGCGAAGGCCCACAAGGATAAGATCGCCACCGACCTCAAAGCGCTCACCGACGAACGCATTGTCATTCGCAACAAGTTCCGGGATTTGCGCTTGGAACAATTGGTGAAGGAATTCCCAAAGGGACGACAGCAAGCGATACTGCTCGCCTTCAAAACGCATCAATCCAAGCGTACACCGGAACAGAAGGTCCTCGTCGCGAAGCACGTCGATCACCTCATGCCGGCCGCCGGCATCCTGGAGAAACACCTGACAAAGGATTACCCGAATTACGTCGTCGAATTGAAGTGAATCACGAAGGCGCAGGATAGCGTACGCAAACGCGGCCTGGCGGGGAACTATGTGCGGGCGCTCTATGACCTCCCGGGCGAAGCGAGCACCCCGTTTCTTCGCCGCGGCGACCCCTTGACGCCGGGGCCAAATGTTGAACCGGGCGTTCTGACTGCCTTGGTCACAGAGAAGGAATTCCGCTGGGAACCAAGCCGCTCGCCGAAGACCTCCGGACGTCGCAGCTCCTTCGCCAGATGGCTCACCCAAGCGCGGCACCCGCTGACCGCTCGCGTTATGGCGAATCGTATCTGGATGCATCATTTCGGTGAAGGACTGGTCCGGACACCCGGTGACTTCGGGCACGCCGGACAGAAACCCGCTCACCCAGATCTGCTTGACTGGCTGGCCTGCGAATTTGTCGAGAATGGATGGGACGTCAAGCGACTGCACCGACTCATCCTGACCTCGAGAACGTATCAACAGTCATCGGCGTTGAAACCCGCAGCCCAGTCG
>JBMYQZ010000939.1:0-1757 GCA_049601855.1 Limisphaerales bacterium
CACGCTCGAAGATCTCGACATCAAGTACCCGGTCGAATACGTCTCGCTTCTGGCCTCGGTCAATTGCCGGCTGGCACTCGAATGTGGCTACACCGCGGCGCGCTCTGGTGGTTGTTTGTTCAATGTCGATTACTGGTTGAAGAACGCCATCGAGGCCGATCTCATTCCCGGGCCACGTCTCGCCGCATCCGGACGGGAGATCTGTTCTGCCGGCGGTCTGATGGATTGGAATCCGGAGTATCGGAAGATCGGGATGGAGGGTCTCGTCTTCATCATCAATGGGGTCGATGACGCCCGCCGGGCCGTGCGGGCGTTGGTGAAGGACGGCATCGAATGGGTGAAGACCTATCCCACCGGCGATGCGGCCGCGCCCGACGTGAACGATCACCACACGCTCTGCATGACCTTTGAGGAAATGCACGCCGTGGTTCAGACCGCCCACAATCACAACCTCAAGGTCACCGGTCACTGCCGTGCCACCGAGGGAATCAAGAACGCCCTGCGCGCCGGCTACGATACGCTCGAACACGGAACCTTCATGGATGACGAAGCGCTCGATCTCCTGCTTGAACGCGATGTGCCGGTTATCCCCGCGCTCTACTTTGAAAAGGCCAGTGTCGACAAAGGACCGGAATTCGGTCTCCCGCAAGCCGTGATCGACGGTCACCAGGAAACCTTGGATGGCGGCGGCGAAAGCGCGTTGAAGATCCTTCGTGCCGGCGGCCGCATCGGCATGGGCGGCGATTACGGCTTTGGTTGGAACCCCCACGGCGACTACGCGAAGGAACTGACCTGGTTCACAAAGACTGTCGGCTTCACCCCGATGGAAACGATCAAGTGCGCTACCAAGACTGGCGCCGAGATCATGGGACGCGGTGATGATTTCGGAACTCTCGAAGCCGGTAAACTCGCCGATGTGCTGGTGGTCGACGGCGACGTGTTGGCAGACATCGCGATTCTGGAGGAGCGCAAGAACCTGATCGCCGTTCTCCAGGGCGGTGTTGTCAAAGCCGGCCGGATCGCACCGCGCACTGAGACCACCGTGACCGTCGACGGATGAAAACCATCACCACACTTGTCTTCGCGGCTCTCTGTGTTGCGGCCCACGCACAGGACAACCTGAAGCACTCTAATCTAGTTGCCTGGTGCATCGTTCCTTTCGATGCCAGCAAGCGCGGACCGGAGGCGCGGGCCAAGATGCTGAAGGAGATTGGCATCGTGCATTGCGCCTACGATTGGCGTTCGCAACACGTGAAGGAGTTTGAAGAGGAGATTCTTCAATACCAGAAGCACGGCATCGAATTCTTCGCCTTTTGGGCCGGACATGAAGAGGCCTATCGGCTTTTCGAGAAGTACGACATCCGGCCGCAGGTCTGGCGGACTCTCGCCAGTCCCAAGGCCGATTCACAAGCGGCGAAGATTCAAGCTGCCGCGAACTCGATGGAGGCGACCGCGAAACGCACCGGAGAGGTTGGTTGCAAGTTTGGGCTCTACAACCACGGCGGCTGGGGCGGGGAACCGGCGAATCTCGTGGCGGTTTGCCAGGAACTTCGCCGTCGCGGACACAAGCACGTCGGCATTGTTTACAACTGGCACCACGGTCACGGGCACATCGACGATTGGGCCGAGTCGCTTCGCCTCCTGAAGCCCTACCTCTTATGCCTCAATCTCAACGGCATGAACACCGGCGCGCAGCCCAAGATCCTTCCGCTCGGTCAGGGCGAACATGACTTGGCGATGCTGAAGGTGTTGGCGGA
>JBMYQZ010000940.1:0-1756 GCA_049601855.1 Limisphaerales bacterium
AGCCTTCATTTCAGTTTATCCCCACTTTCTTCACCACCCACTTGGAATCGCACCCCGGTCTGGGTGCGCAGAGGTAAACAGCTTGCCAGCGGCATGGGTTGGGAGAAGAATTCATGATGCTCACGATTCAGGGACATCCGCGTTCGGTTTGTTCGGGGTTGACGCGTCGGGCGGCTTTACAGGTTGGAGGGGCGGGGCTGTTGGGATTGAGTTTGCCCAAGGTGATGGCGGCCCAGGAGGCGGCGGCACCGTTCATGAACGGGCGGGCGAAGTCGGTGATGTTTCTGTACCTGTTTGGTGGGCCGAGCCAGTTGGAGTCGTTCGACATTGTCATGTTCCTGAACTATCTGGGAACGTTTGGCAACGAGACGCATGTCGTGTCCGGCGACCAGGTGAAATCGAACCAACTCCGGATCATCAAGAAACTCGGATTGCTGGAGGAAGGGGAGACCATCCAGTGGTTTTACACCGACGGCGTATTCAGTATCCGGGAAGGCATGTACTTCCTGACGGAGGAACGGCTGGTCATGTACAGCACGGAATACGAACCCCACAACTATGCGACCAAGCTGGAGGACATCGTGAAAGTGGAGTTGGACAAGAATGAATCGTTCTTCATCGACGGTTACATTGAGGTCGCGATGGTGGACGGGGAGGCCTGGTCCATTCCGATTTCCAGCGAACGCGGCGGAGATGAAAAGTTCTTCCAATACATCAAGGAGCGTCATCGACCAGACCGGGCGCCCGGCAGCAATCAGAAGCTGTTGCAAGGACTCATCAGCTGGCGTGAATCCGGTGGCAACCTGCGTGAGCTGCTCGGCGATGAAGCCGGGGCCGTCATCAAGATGCAAGCGGAAGCCGACGCCATCGTGGAGGCACTCAAGAAACTCTCTTTCACGAAACCGCAGGAGAAGCCGAATTACTTCTCGAATTGCCGGACCTTGGTCGCCTTCTTCGAGACGGCTGAGACACAGGTTTCCTGGGATGAAATGGGGATCAGCGGATTGCCGGAATTGCGCCGCCTGTTGCGGGAAGGTCTGGAATTGCCGGAGAATCGTGAGAGCGATCTCTTTTACCTGATGGAGATTTTGGCGTGGTACGAATTCGAGGAAGATGTGTCGCGGATCGCCCAGATCGTTCGCTCCGGATTCGCTCCGGAGGATCACCGATGGTCGTCGGTTTTCGGACGATATGACGAGGATAGCGGGGAGTGGAAGCGGTTCATTGATTCGCTGCGCAATCCGTTGCCCAAGGGGTTTGTGGGAATTGCGTTCTTGGACGCGGCGAACGACCTCGCGTTCGCGGACGTGTTAAAGAAGCACCCTTTCGATTCCACGGAGGGAGTCGCCAAGCTTCAGGGATGGCTGTCGGATACGAACGCGGAAAACTACAGTTACGCATACAGTTCGGCGGTGACACTTGCTTATTTGAGTCCGGAGAATCGTGACGCCCTGGTCAAGATTGCAGAGAAGCATCCCGACATGGAGGTGCAGCTCGAGTGCGCTTGGGCATTGGCCAAGGTGGGCGAGGAGATCGGGATAAGGCGTTTGGTGGATTGGACGCTGGATGTGAATCGCAGTGCGACGGCACGCCAATACCTGGAGGAATTGAAACTCGTGGCACGCATTCCGAAAGCGGCGTTGGAGGCAGACTTTGTAGCCAAGTCAGAGATGGTTGAATGGTTGAGCCATCCGAATGAATTCGGTCGTCCGCCGGACAAGATTTCGCAATTCGATTCTCGTGAGCTTTATTGGCC
>JBMYQZ010000941.1:0-1749 GCA_049601855.1 Limisphaerales bacterium
AACGATTCCCACCCAGTGGAATGTAGAGGTAGTCTCGAAACCACCGAGAAAGTGTCATGTGCCAGCGGCGCCAAAACTCCGTCACGGATTGACTGATGTAGGGGTAGTTGAAGTTCTCCGGGATCTTGAAACCGAACATCCGCCCCATGCCAATCGCCATGTCCGAGTAGCCGGAAAAATCGAAGTAGATCTGCAACGTGAAACACAATAAACCGGTCCAGGCCAAGGGAGTCGTCAATTCATCCAAGGACAAGGCGAACACGATTTCCGCCGGTTGTGCCAGGGTGTCGGCGATCAACAGCTTCTTCGACAGCCCGATAATGAAACGATAAACCCCGATACTGAACCCGCGATTCGTGAGGTTTCGAATGTAAATCTGCCGCGCGACCTCATGATAGCGCACGATGGGGCCGGCGATGAGCTGCGGAAACAACGAGATGTAGAGAGTGAGATCCACAAGGTTGCGTTGCACCTGTGTCTTGCCGCGATACACATCGACCACGTACGACATCGCTTGGAAGGTGAAGAACGAGATTCCCAAGGGCATGTTTGGTATGGGAACCGGTAATTCCGGATACCCCAATCCCACAACCACCGGGTTCAGATTCTCCACCAGAAAGCCCGTATACTTGTAGTGCCCCAAGACGAGCAGGTTGCCAATGATGCCAAGCCACAACGCCGTCTTGCGCATCCTTGCAGAGTTATCCGGTCCCGCCTTGAGCCCGACAACGAAGTTCAGTCCGATGGAGAAACCGAGGACTCCCACATACGGCGTGTAATCCCACGCGTAGAACAGCAGACTTCCGGCCGCCAGAGACGCATTGCGCCACCGCAGTGATCCCCACGCGCACAACGCCAGCATGAGTGGCAAGAAAACGAAGAGGAAAATCGGCTCGGTGAAAAGCACGCGCAGGCATTATCAGGAAGCGTCCGGGGAAGCAATGCAGACGGTGGTCGCCAATCCCGGATCAACCGGATTTGGCGCCGATTACGCGTAGAATCAGCTCGCTGATCCAGCGGGGCATCAGCGGTTTCACCCAGGTCTTGAAGGAATGCCAACGGCTCTTTCGCAGATACAGAGACGTAAGATAATCTTTGAACCGCGGATCACCGCTGATCAGCTTGCGCATCGGACTTCCAAAAATATAGAGCGCACCGCTGTCACAAATCGGCCTCTTCAAATCGGCAAAACGCTCGCTCTCCAGCGCTTCGAGGATGTTCTTGAGCACCACCTGGTGAGCAGCGTCCTTTTCCGGTGTGCGCGCGGAAAGCCCCGCCGGGTGCATGAAGAACACGGCCAACGGTTCCGGCACGAAACAGACTCCGTAACGCAGCGCCATCATGGTGTAGAGGAACCAGTCGCAATGCCACTTCAAGTCCGGGTCCAAGCCGCCCAATTCCAGGAGAGTCTTCCGATGCCAGAGCATTGTGTTGCTTGGGATCTGCAGGTGACCGGCTTTCTGGAGCTCCTCGACGTCCCTAGGTGATAAGAACGCTGGACGATCTCCCATCTTTGTCCCGATGTGCGTTACCAGGCCGGACTTTTCATCCCGCCAGTCGCCCACCGTGCAACTGATCCTCGCGTCAGGATGATCCGCCAGCAGGTCCAACGATTTCTCAAAGAATCCTGGGTGAACAAAATCATCGGAAGCCGCCCAGTAGATGAAATCTCCCTCGACCATTTCCAATCCAAGGTTGCCGTTGATGATATTCCCGACGTTCTTTGGCGCCTGGTAGAGTCGGACGCTC
>JBMYQZ010000942.1:0-1697 GCA_049601855.1 Limisphaerales bacterium
AATCTCAGTCCTGATTGGAGCAACACTACGCTCAGAAAAGCGATGACAGCGCTAATTAGCGAGATGGGCAAACGGTACGACGGAGACAAGCGCATAGCTTTCTGGCAAGTCGGATTTCTGGGTCAGTGGGGCGAGTGGCATGACCCTGGCAACCTTTTTTGCCTTGCTGGCTGGGGGAATCTACCTGCGAGAGACCTGGAAACATCACACGTGGTTGCGTTGGGGCCTGCCGCTGTTGCGGGCCGCTGCGGTGTTTCTGCTGGTGATGATTCTTCCCCGCGCCGTGCTGACTCATCGCTGGATGGTGGGAGATGCGGTCAAGGTGCTGATGTACGTTGATGTATCCGAGAGCATGAGTTTGACCGATGAAGCGATGCAGAAGGATCGCAAGCTCATGGTGGCGCGGCGGATGGGGGTGCTGACGGAGGAACTGTTTGACGACGATCTGGAACGCTCCATCGCGCTGCTCGACACCTCCCGGGAAACCGCTTCTCGGCTGGATCCGAAGGAGAGCGGACTCGATTACCATCGCGGGGTAAAGAAGTTCGCCGATCAGATGGACGAGGTTTTCACCGAGCTCAAGAAAGTGGGGCCGGACGTCTGGCCGGACGCGGCTTCGCGGCGGGTGGAGTTCATGGCCGAAATCGTGCAACCGGCCGATCGCCTGGCCGAGATGGTGGCGGGTAACGATCCACGCTCAATTCAACGGCAGATGCTTTCTCTGCTGAGTGTGGCTGCGCGTTGGTCGGATACGTTTCGTTCGGCGTGGAAGGTTCACGTAAATGCGATTGCTGACGTGGGTGGCGAGGCGACGCTCGCGGCGGAACAACAGGTCTCGACGAGGAGTCGCTTTCGACGGGTGGAGAACTACCTGTTCGATCCCGCGGAGGGAATCGCGGGAAAGCTGTCAGACACGCATAACTTGGAGATTGTTTATCTGCGCGGTCGCCAGGCCGTGCCTTTCTGGAACGGTGACGCGACCTTGGGGCGGAACGATCGTGGATTGCCCCTAGAGTTTGATCTCAAAGCCACGAATTCGTTCACGGATCTGAGTGGTCCGATTCGCGAACATACAGGCGGAGAGGATGCGGTTTCAAATCGGGTCGCGGTGGTGTTGATTTCCGACGGGCAACACAACAGCGGCAATGCGCCGATTGAATTGGCCCGCCTGTTTGGGCAGAAGGGAACGCCGATGTTCACGGTGGGTGTCGGCATGTCGGAGCGTCCCTCGGATGTGGCGATCCTCGGGATCAATTCCCAGGAAAATGTTTCCATGCAGGGGCGAGTGCGGGGCGAGGTGGTCGTGAAGGACGATATGCGTGCGGGTATTCGATTCCCGTTGCGTATCGAGCACGAGGGCTCGGTCCTATGGACCACCAATGTCGAGACCCGGGCGGAAGGCGTGCGTCGGATCCCGTTTGATTTTTCGGTGAAGGAGACTGCCGAGCGCCTCGCTGCCCGCATGCCTAATGTCAAATACGCCAGCCAGCCGATCAAACTCAAGGCCATCGCTGGACGCCTTTCGGATGACAAGGATCCCTCCAATAACGAAGGCAGTTTCCGCATTGCGGTGGGGACGAAGAAACCACGGGTGTTGTTGATGGATGGGCGCCCTCGCTGGGAGTATCGCTACCTCGCCCAACTGTTCCGCCGCGACCCCAAGGTGCAGTGCGATGAACTTCTCTTTCATCCGCGGA
>JBMYQZ010000943.1:0-1694 GCA_049601855.1 Limisphaerales bacterium
GGCTGACATTCACCTGCCTAAGGAGCTGGACCTGCGCAGCCTGCACTTGAGCCGCCGCGGGGGTGCCGTAGTTGGTGAGATTCTCTCCAACGTGAAGCAGTTCAAGGTGCGCCGTGTGCGCTTCGGTGCCCGCTGGCTGGACGTTGAGGCCCTGGTGGGGCACGGTGACCGCGCGACAGAAGCGCTGGTGATGAAAGGCGGCCTGCTGGCCGGGCGCCTGTCGGACGTGGACTGCGCGGCCATGGCCCCCATGCTAGCGTTGAACGGCACGGTGATGTCGTTGGACGTGCAAGGGAACCGATTGGATGCCGCTGCCTTGGGCACCTTGGGAAGGGCCGTGCAAAAGGCGACGATGAATGTGGACGGAACCGACCTAGACGTGATCGCCTTGCGTGGAGAAGTCTTCTTCGGATCGTTCAGAAGCCTCCGCAAGATGCTCAAGATCTTGCCGTATTCTTCCGGCTGCGTCGGTGCATCCAGATCGAGGAGCGCATTGGCAGCCACACTGATATCGTACCGGTGTCAAAGGAATCGAGTCCCGCGAAGAATCGGGCTCGATCCTCTGGCTGCGGCGCTTTGGCCAACGCTCGCAAGATGGCGTTTCGCAAAGCCACATGCTCCCAACGTTCGCGCAACATTGGTTGAAGTAAGGCCGGATCGAGTCTGCTCAGAAAATGGATCAGGTCCGGAGTCCAATCTTTGACCGTGACCAGCTTCTTGGCGGCGGCGAGACGAACCTCTTCCGTCTTGAGCTGATTTGCCAACAAGGCATGGCCTGACAGCGTGAAATTCTTGTCCGCCACCAAGGTGGTTCCCAGGTCTGGATCAGCTTTCAGGAGTTGTGCGAACGTTTCCGAAACATGCTTCGGCCAGTTGCGGGCCGGGACGCGTCCAAGTTTCGCCATCTTGTGTTCCAGTCGCGCGATCGTGGCAGCAATTGTCGCGCGGTCTTCACCAGATGGTTCAGAGGTTAACTGCGAATACACCTGAAGGAAATGAATGTCATTCTCGGGAGAACTGAACTCGTCCGCGAGTTCGGCGACGCGAGTTGGCAGACCATCAGCATCGGCTTGCAACATCGCCAAGAGTCGCCCCAGTTCAAGATCGAGTTCCTTGTCGCCCGTGGGAAATGCCGGAGCGAGGCGATCGACCATACGTTTTCGGATGGATTCTTCGACGTTACCGATTCCACGCGCGATGAATCCATCGGTCGGCTTCCGCTTTCCAGGTGTGAGTAGCACATCACCCAATCCTTTTTGCAGCAGGCGTATTGCATCCAATCGGGTGGAAACGTCCTTGCTCCCCGAGAAGACGAACAGGCAGGTGTTGAATCCGCTGGCACCGGCAAAGCCGCTGACCATGACCGAACCCAAGCGAACGCGTGGGCTGATTCGACGCGGAAAGCGATGCCGCTGAAACGCTTCCCCGAGTTTGCCCCGCGCCGCCACGACGCAAGCGGCCCGAACCCGGCGATCACTTGATTCAAGTCCGCGGACAAAATCCGGTTGGCCTTCGCCGGTAGCAAGTGGCGAGGGCAGGGCGATCAGCGCCGCCCAAGCAGAGCGGGCGATACGAACTTCCGGGCTCTTGGTAAAATCGCAAAGTGCCCGACGATTGGCCGCGGTATCCGGGCTGCGTCCCAATGCCCAGACCGCGCGAGCCGCGATCTCCGAATGATGATTTTCCACCAAGTC
>JBMYQZ010000944.1:0-1681 GCA_049601855.1 Limisphaerales bacterium
GCGTGCCCGGCGTGCCGTTGATTTCGCCGCCGCCGCACCACGACATTTACTCGATTGAGGATCTGGCCCAGTTGATCTATGACCTCAAGCAGGCCAATCCCCGCGCCAAGGTTTGCGTGAAGCTGGTGGCCAGTGCCGGGGTCGGCACGATCGCTGCCGGTGTCGCCAAGGCTTACGCTGACATCGTTCTCATCAGTGGACACGACGGCGGCACGGGAGCGTCGCCGATGAGTTCCATCAAACACGCCGGTAACGCCTTCGAAATCGGTCTCGCCGAAGCGCACCAGACGCTGATGCACAACGACCTTCGCTCGCGCATCATCGTCCGCACGGATGGTGGCCTGAAGACCGGACGCGATATCGTGATATCCGCGTTGCTGGGCGCCGAGGAATACAACTTTGGCACGGCGGCACTGATCGCCTCCGGTTGCGCGATGTTCCGCGTTTGTCACTTGAACAGCTGTCCGGTGGGGGTGGCGACGCAGCAGGACAAGCTGCGCTTGAAATTCCGCGGCAAGCCCGAGAACGTCGTCGCCTTCTTCAATGCTGTGGCCGAAGACGTCCGTAAGATCATGGCCCAACTCGGTGTCCGCACGATTGATGAACTCATCGGTCGCACGGATCTGTTGGAACGTCGCCCCCTGGAAGAATTCGACGAGGAAATCCGCGAACGCGTTGGCACGATCAATCTCGATCCGCTGCTTTACCAGGTGGAGAACGATTCCCCGCGTATTCACACGCAGGATCGCAATGATCGCACCGGCGACGTCTGCATCGACAAGCAGATCATCAAAGATGCCGATAAGGCCTTGAAGGGCGACGGCCCGGTTGAACTCGAATACGAAATCAACAACGTCATGCGCAACATCGGCACGCGCATCTCCGGTGAAGTCGGCTACCGCTACGGCGATGACGGCCTGCCCGGTGACGCCGCCGTAAACCTCACTCTCCGTGGTAGTGCCGGACAAAGTTATGGCACGTTTCTGGCCAAGGGCGTGAACATCAAACTCTTGGGCGAAGCAAACGATTACGTCGGCAAGGGTATGAACGGTGGCGAACTCGTCATCCGGCCGCCCGAGAACGCGCGCTACGACTGGTCCAACAACATCATCATCGGCAACGTCTGCCTCTTTGGGGCCACCGGCGGCAAGATGTTCGTTGCGGGCCGTGCTGGTGAACGATTCTGCGTTCGCAACTCTGGCGCCACTGCCGTCGTCGAAGGCGTTGGCGATCATGGCTGCGAATACATGACCGGCGGACGCGCCGTCTTCCTCGGCAGCACCGGTCGCAACTTCGGTGCTGGCATGAGCGGTGGTCTGGCCTACGTCTACGATCCCACCAATCTGTTCCCGAACCGTTTCAATGACGCCATGGTTGGCATTGAACGGGTGACCGATCCGGACGAAAAAGTCTGGCTCAAGGAAATCATCGAGGAACACGCCGCGAAGACCGATTCCGAGCTGGCCGCGAGTCTCCTCGGCAATTGGGACTTCAACCTGAAGCAATTCTGGTGTGTTGTCCCGCATCCTCCCGCCGCGCAACCCGCGCATCGCCCGGTTCACGAGTTGGAGAAGGAAAAGCCCAAACAGCCGCCCTCCGGTGGTTTCTGACCGCTCAAGACACTTGCGAGACAGCCCGCTTCGGCGGGCTGTTTTTTTGTGACGATTCTGTGGACACACGA
>JBMYQZ010000945.1:0-1671 GCA_049601855.1 Limisphaerales bacterium
CAGGCGCTCTTGGATGGGATCGCTTGGATGCAGGAATCCTATCGGCGAGTCGAAGCGATCCCTGGAGAGTTCGGAATTTTTGGAACCTCCATTGCGGCCACTTGCCTGGAGTCGCAGATCGGCAACAAGGCGGCGTTTTTCGTGGATGAAGATCCTGCCCGCGTGGGCAAATCGCATCTCGATAAACCGATCGTTGCTCCGGCGGATATCGCGAACGGATCGACGGTTTTCGTGGCGCTGCCTCATCCGTTGGCAGGCAAGATCGCCGATCGTCTGAATGGCTTGGGTAAGGATCTCAAGGTGGAAGTGCCACCGGAACGGTGATGAGCGACGCGGGCGAAAGGGCAGTGTTTCTCGATCGCGATGGTGTGCTGAACGATGACGTTCATTTGATCACAACACCCGCGCAGTTTCTCGTTCTGCCTGGAGTGCCAGCCGCATTAGAGCGGATTGCCAAAGCAGGGTTTCATCTCATCGTCATCTCCAACCAACCCATCGTGGCACGCGGGATGGCGACCGAAGCGGAGGTTGATGAGCTTCACGAATTCCTGCGAAACCAGATTACGAAGCAGGGTGGTCCGCGAATCGAGGCTTTCTATTTTTGTCCGCATCATCCCAATGCGAACGTGATGCAATATCGCCAAGACTGCGAATGTCGCAAACCGAGCCCGGGAATGATTCAGCAGGCAGCACGGGATCATGGAATCAATCTCAATGCCAGTTACATGGTCGGTGATCGGATCACCGACGTAATCGCTGGCAGCAAAGCCGGTTGTCGAACCGTCCAGGTCACCACGGGCAAGGAGAACGACGCGCCGATCCAAGGCACGGATCCCAAGGATCTGGAAACCAAACCCGATTATATCTGCGATGGTCTGCCGGCGGCGGTAGAATGGATTCTGCAATCATGAAGGCCATGATTCTCAGCGCGGGTTTGGGAACACGTCTAGGTGATCTCACCCAGGAGACACCGAAAGGTATGCTGCCAATCGATGGCTATCCGATTCTTGCTTGGATCGTCGCCAATCTCCGGCGTCAAGGGGTCACCGAATTGGTGATGAATCTGCATTTTTTTCCGGAATCGATCACCGAGTACTTTGGCGCTGAGATTGCATATTCTCGTGAAGCAGAACTCCAAGGCACTGCCGGAGGAGTTCGCGATGCGAAGGCGCTCTTGGCGGGGGAGGACGAGATCCTTGTTCATTACGGGGACATCGTGACGGATCAGAACGTTCAGGAAATGCTCGTTCAGCATCGGGAAACCAATGCGCTGGTCACCTTGCTTCTCCATGAACGCAACAAGTCGAACAGCGTTGTCGCCATGGACGAGTCTCGGCAAATTACGGAATTCTTGGAACGGCCGTCAGAGGTGGAACGCAAGCAATTGTCATCCAGTTGGGTGAACTCGGGCATCTGCATCTGTTCGCCGGAGATCTTCGATCATATTCCGCCCGCTGGTTTGGTTGATCTTCCGCGAGATGTCTTCGTCAAACTGGTGGACACGGGGCGGCTCTTTGGGTTTCCGCTCACCGGATTTCGCTGCGCAATCGATTCTCCCGAGCGCTTGGAATCTACTCGCCGAGCTGTGGACGAGGGCAAGATTTGCTTTCACCCGGCGACGTTTGATTGCGAAATTGATGGCACATCGGTGAATGACAGCTGAGAAGAAAC
>JBMYQZ010000946.1:0-1668 GCA_049601855.1 Limisphaerales bacterium
ACTACAAGACGCACCGGGAGGCGTTGACCGCCCGACTCAACAAACTGCGCGCGGGACTCGGCGCGTGGGAGTGATTGCCAATAAGTTTTGGCGTTCGCTCTTGAATCGCCTCCTGGATTCAGGCCTACTTTCGCGAATTTTATACTGATTGAGAATTTTGATGACGCCTGCACAACTCGAAAAAGCCAAGTCCTACGGATTCTCCGATCGCCAAATCGCCAACCTGACCGGCCGCACGGAGGACGATGTTCGCGCACTGCGTAAGGAGCAGGGATTGGTCCCCAGCTACCGGCTCGTGGATACCTGCGCGGCGGAATTTGAGGCCTACACTCCGTATTACTATTCCACGTACGATCGCGGCGACGACGAGGTGCAGCCTTCGGAAAAAAAGAAGGTGATGATCCTCGGTGGTGGCCCGAACCGGATCGGGCAGGGGATCGAATTCGACTATTGCTGCGTTCATGCCGCCTTTGCCCTGAAAGAGGACGGGTTTGAGACCATCATGGTGAATTCCAATCCGGAGACGGTTTCAACGGATTACGACACCAGTGATCTCCTGTTCTTCGAACCGCTGACACTTGAAGATGTGCTGCACATTTACGAGCGCGAGAAGTGCTGGGGAGCCATTGCCCAATTTGGCGGACAGACGCCGTTGAATCTCGCGCTGGGTCTGCAGGCCAACGGGGTCAATGTCATCGGCACTAGCCCGCAGAGCATCGAGACGGCGGAGGATCGGGAACTCTTCGCAACGATGTTGCACAAGCTGGACATCCCGCAGCCGCCCAATGGCTTGGCTACGAACGAGGAGGAAGCTCTCACCGAGGCTGGCAAGTTGGAGTACCCAGTTCTGGTTCGGCCATCCTTTGTGCTCGGTGGTCGCGCGATGCAGATAGTCTACTCGGATGATGAATTGCGCCGCTACATGCGGGAGGCGGTGGAGGCCTCGCCTGAACGCCCGGTGTTGGTGGACAAGTTTCTCGAGGAGGCGACCGAGGTGGATGTCGATTGCATTGCTGACGTCGGCCGCTACGACAATCCCGACGATGCGACGATCGTGGTGGGTGGGATGTTGGAGCACATCGAATTTGCCGGCGTTCACTCCGGGGATGCCGCGATGGTGTTGCCGCCACACACGCTTTCGGAATCCGTGATCCAGACCATCCGTGAGTACACCCATGCGATGGCGAAGGAGTTGAACGTGACCGGCCTGATGAACGTGCAATATGCCGTGAAGGGCGAGACGGTCTATGTCATCGAGGTGAATCCGCGCGCGTCACGCACAGTTCCATTTGTCAGCAAGGCGATCGGTCATCCCCTTGCCAAACTGGCCGCACTCGTCATGGCCGGTAAAACGCTCAAGGAACTCGGGTTCACTGAGGAGATCTGGCCAAAGTATTGGGCGATCAAGGAATCCGTCTTTCCGTTCAACAAGTTTCACGGGCAGGACATATTGCTGTCACCGGAAATGCGATCGACGGGGGAGGTTATGGGGCTCGACTCGCACATGGGGATTGCTTTTGCCAAGTCGCAGATGGCGGCCAACGCCGCCTTGCCGATGAAAGGCAATGTTTTCATCAGTGTGAGCGACGCCGACAAGGCCGGCGTGGCGGAACTGGGCAAAGACTTCGCCGAACTGGGATACGACCTGGTGGCCACCTCCGGCACCGC
>JBMYQZ010000947.1:0-1665 GCA_049601855.1 Limisphaerales bacterium
CCGCCGTCAAGCGTGTCATTGCCCCAGCCGCCTTTCAGCTTGTCGTTACCCGCGGCGCCGCGCAGCTCATCATCGCCCGAACGCCCGACGATGACGTCACGGCCTTCGCCGCCTTCAATCTACCGGCCGGCCCCGACAATCAGCGCGACCATCTCAAACGCGAGGTCTTCAATATTTCCCCCGGCCTCGAATGGACGCCGGAAGGTCCGGTGAGTTCCAAGCTATACTACACCTTCGAAAACCAATGGCAGCCGAGCTTCGATGGCTTCGGGGCGTTCTTTGCCGGTGCGATCAACCGCCTCAACGTGGCCACGCACATGGTTGACTGGCAGAACGATTTCCAGGTCCGCGAAGACTGGAACATCGCCGCCGGCACCCTGTGGCAAGATCAAATCGTCGACCGCAACGAAGGCACGGCGGCCGCGATCAACGCCAACCTCCAGACCTTCGGCATTTACGCCCAATCACAATGGACCCCCACCGACGCCTTCTCACTCATCAACGCCGTGCGCTTTGACAAGTATTCCGACTACGACGACGAATTCACCTGGCGCAATGGCATCGCCTACAACTTCCAATCCACGGGCACGGATCTCTTTGCCAACATCGCCCGTTCCGTCGCTCCCCCGACACCACAAGATCTCTACTTTCCTGGAGGTTTCGCAAATCCTAGTCTCCTCCCAGAGGAATCGGTCAGTTACGAGATTGGCGTTCGACAGGAAATCATTCCAGAGCAGATCAACTCCTCGCTCACGTTGTTTAGACACGATTACGACGAATTCATCGCTTCAAATGCCGGCACGGGATTCGTACCGATGAACGTCGGCAATACCGACATCAACGGTCTCGAAGCAGGGCTGTCTTTCCTTCCAATGGAATTTATTCGGCTAAACGCAAATTACACCTACCTCGACACCAAGGTGGACAACACCGGCCGTCGTTTGATCCGTCGTCCGCGGCATCAGATCAACACGTCGATCAACCTCAAGCCCACCGCCCCCCTGACCATCGCCCTGGGCATGACCTACGCGATCGGGCGCGAGGATGGTGGCGCCAACACACCCATTGGCGACTACGCACTCCTCAACGGACGCATCTCATATCAAGTCCAAGAGAACACGACGTTGTGGATCCGCGGCGAGAATCTGCTCGATGACAAGTTTGAGTATACTGCGGGATTCCCCGCTTTGCGCATGGGGCTGTATGGCGGAGTAAAGATCGAGTTCTGAACGTTCCCCACTTGGCCATCTCCGCGACTAGAGGTTGAATTCCTACGGGAATTATGCTTAACCATGTCAAACAATCTGATTGCTACCCGGCACACAACCCGATCGCCCGATGAAAAATCCACTGCGTTGTCTCGCGCTCGCCCTCACCTGTTCCGCCCTTCACTTACAAGCCCAAAGCGACGTCAGTTTCTACGCTGTCTTCAAGCACATGGCTTTCGAGCAGGAGGACCCGTTCGTCGTCACCTTGAGTGAGGGCGATTCCAGCGGTGATTCAGGCGCTGTTTCGTTCGGAGTGTTCATCGCGACGACTGGCTCGAACACGGTAAGCAGCGCCTCGGTGCAACCCGCGGGCGGCTCCATCCTGACCGTCCCACCCAACGATGGCGGCGACAATTCGTTCAATCTCGATCAGAAATTTGACGGAAAACTCGCATTG
>JBMYQZ010000948.1:0-1661 GCA_049601855.1 Limisphaerales bacterium
CTTTTCTCCTCGGATCTCAGTTTCATTCCCGTTGATCTTCGCTTCGGACCGGACGGCATGCTTTACATCTGCGACTGGTACAACCCGATCAAGAGTCACAACCAATACTCCCTCCGTGATCCGCGGCGCGACCGCAAATCCGGCCGCATCTGGCGCATCACACCGAAGAACAGCCAGCCCGCTTCCGCTCCCAAGATTGCCGACGCTACCATCTCGGAATTGCTCGATGTATTGAAGCGCCCAGAGTATCGCCATCGCTACCGCGCGCGCCGAGAGTTGCGCGATCGCAGTCATCTGCAGGTCTACCAGGCTCTCGGACGTTGGGTTACCTCACTCGATCGTGACGATCCCCGCTTTCGTCATCACCAAGTCGAAGCACTCTGGATGTATCGCGGCATCGGGAAGGTGAACCGAGAGCTGATGGAGGATCTTCTGGCCTGCGATGATCATCATGCCCGCGCCGCCGCCACGCGACAGATGCGTTACTGGCCTGCGCCCACGGATTGGTTGCAGAGATCGGCCAATGACGGCAATTCGCTCGTTCGGCTGGAGGCGGCCATTGCGGCTTCCTACATCGGCTCCACGAACGCCTTGGTCGCGATGCTCGACGTCCTCAAGCATCCGCATCAAAAGCATCTGACTTACGCAATTCGCACATCCCTCGGTTCGAAGACGCTGCAACCACATTGGCAGGACAACACCGCCCTGCTCACCGCGCATCCGGAACTGCCAACCTTCCTGGCCGAATTTGATCGCCGCCAACGCTTGAAACCTCGGCGGATCATCAGCGCGCAGGACGCCCAGTTCGACACCCAGAAGAACCTCAAGCGCGTCAAGATCTCCTGTATCAAGGAACGAATGCTGTATTCCGTGAATCGCTTCGAGGTTGCCCCGGGGCAACCCGTGCGACTCGAGTTCATCAACCCGGATGCGACCCCGCACAACCTGGTTGTCGTCGAACCCGGTTCGGCATTGGAGATCGGTCTGGCCGCCACGGAAATGGCCAAGGATCCGGAGGCAGCGAAGAAGGGGTTCATCCCGAACTCGAAGAAGATTCTCCAGCACACCCGTATGCTTGCCCCCGAAGACGCGCAGATCCTCCGCTTCAATGCGCCCACCAAACCGGGCGTTTATCCCTACATCTGCACCTTTCCCGGACACTGGGTCCTGATGAAAGGCGAGATGATCGTCAAATGACGATCACGAAGAAGGTTTGCCAGAGAGGTAGAACTCGGCGATCTCCGACGGAGTGAGCAGGCGACGGGAAATGAGGAGTTCATCCATCGCGCCGAAGAAGCCATAGCGTTGTCCTTCCTTCAACTCGGCATCCGAGAGATTGGGATTCCCCAGCTCGAGAAACTCAAACGCGAGCGGGGCGGCATCGAACATGATCGACTTCGAAACCGGGCGGCCATTCCAAAAATGCACGACGGCGCCAGACTTCGAATCGTAAGTCGTGGCGAGCAGTGACCATTGCCCCATTTGGTCCTCTTTGAGCACGCGTGGCGTGGCGGCGATATCCCAGCGTTCGGCGGAGTGTTTCGCACCGGTGGCGACCTTGAAGCTGACTACGCCGGTGTTGTCGAGTTCCCATCGGATCTCACCGCGCTCCGGCAAATGCTGCGGATTGTTGTGGATTTGACCGTCGCCATTGACCGTCC
>JBMYQZ010000949.1:0-1657 GCA_049601855.1 Limisphaerales bacterium
GGCCATCTTCTTGTATTCGCCGGTCCACTCGTAGTCGCCGTAGGTGAAAAACTCCGTGGCCTCGCGCACCTTGCCCAGTTGTTCCTTTGACAGGTGACCGAACAACGGAATGCGGCGCAACTGCGACTCCAAGGCGTTCTGCCGATAGATGCCGTTGATGTGATCGCGCAGCGAATCGTCCTTTTTCATCAGGTCGCGCAAGCCCTGCCAACGAATCTCCAGCACCTCCGTGTCTTCCTCGCCACAAAACACGGTGGCGGCCCTTGGCACCCGGGACAACGCGGCCATCTCTCCGAGAATGTCGCCGGAACTACGGGCCAAGGTGTTGTAGCGGTTCAGGATATCGTCCACGTTGCGCAACACCGCCTGCCCGGAACTGGTGGTTCCGCCCAGGAGCGCATCATCAATCTCCAACTCCCGATCGCTCCGGACTTCCGGATAAGCGGGAGTGCGCCAAAGCTGATTCAGACTCTCGATCAAACCCTTGCGTTGAACCTTGGCGCGGCCGATAACGGAATCCGGCAGGGGTGGATTGAGCACGACCCGGAGTTCTCCGGTGAGGATGAAAAAGGCGGAGTTCGAATAGTCACCCACGCGCATGACGATCTCCCCACGACGAAAGCGACGAATGCGCGTGTCGTGTTGCAGGATGCCGATGAGGGGCACACTGCGAAGCTTCTTTTCGGTGATGTCCTTGAAGGGCGCGATCTCCAGCAGGCGCTCCACGTGCTCTCGCGCCTTCGCCTCGTCCTCACCCAACTCGCGATCAAAGGAGTGATCCCAACGGGCGGACTTGTCGGTTACAAGGTGAACGGTCTCCATGTTCAGGCGTCGAGCACAAGGTCGGACTTGGGAACGCTGACACAAGTGAAGCAGCAACCCTCCTCGGGATCGTTCGGTTCGCTGAGATACTCCACCTTGCCGGACTTGATGGCCACCTTGCAGGAGCCGCATTGCCCGGTGCCACAGCTGTAGTCGATGCGCACGTCGTTGGCCGACGCAAATTCCCAGAGATTGCCCTGGTCGTCTTCGCTCCACTCCACCGTCTTCTTCGTCTTCGCGAACGTGATCTTGGGCGAGGGCCCAAGATCCTTCTTGGGCAGACGCATGGTCTCGCGCTGCTTGAACACGGTTTGCGATGTCTTCTTCACCGTCGCCGGACCAAAGGCCTCGAAGTGGATCTTCTTCTCCGGCACACCCCACGCGACCAGTCCTTCGTGTAAGGTGTTCATGAAGTTGCCGTTACCGCACATGTAAAACTCGTAATTGCGAACCCCCAAAACCTCGCGCAGCAGTTCCGGCGACACCCTACCCTCATGATCGTAATCACGCCCCTGTTGGTCTTCCTCCCGCGGGCGGCTGTAGCAGATATGGATCTTGATGCCATTGACCCCATCGAGCGCGTCAATCTCCTCGCGATGAATGTGTTCATCACCTGAGCGGCACCCGAAAAAGAAATACACCTCCCGCTGAACATTTCCGTCCGCCACCGCCTGGGCCATGCTCAACATTGGCGTCACCCCAACGCCGCCCGCCAAGAGCACGATCGGATGATTCTTTTCCAAATCGAGAAAGAAATGTCCCATCGGCGCCTTGGCATCGAGAAGGTCGCCTTCCTTCACCTCATCCGCAAAGAAGCCCGACGCCCGTCCCGGCG
>JBMYQZ010000950.1:0-1651 GCA_049601855.1 Limisphaerales bacterium
ACGAATCACCGAGATCTTATCGGCGACCTTGGCAGTCTCCTTCATGTATTGGGAGAAATACTCACCGGTGTTGGTCTTCACCGTGCCGAGCGGGCCACGATATTCGATCGGGGCATCATACTTCGGATCCCAAGTTTCCTGATGGGCACAGCCACCGGGGAGGTAGATTTGGATAACAGAGAGAGCCTTGGCTTTCGGATGGGGGTACGATTCAGAAGCTTGGAGCTTCATCGCATCGCCCAACGTCAATCCGAGTGCTCCAAGAGCACCGACCTGAAGGAAGTCGCGTCGAGAAGGGCCCCAAGTGTGATCGGGGGAGTTGCACCAGCCATTATTGGATTTTTTCATATGAAAATCGGTCTTTGGTCACGGGTAGACTGTGGGTATTTACCATTATTCAAAAAAAATTGACAACCGAATTTTGAGTCATAAAGGCCTCGGAGAGAGACTCTTCCAATGATGATTTCCCTGCGTGATTTGCTTAGGAATGAACCCCGATAGTGGGCCGAAGGAAATACGCGAGGCGGGGGTCGAACCCGCAACCTTCGGCTTCGGAGGCCGACACTCTATCCAATTGAGCTACTCGCGCATTCAGGCGAACGGCCAAAAACTAGTGACAAATCCGCCCGGTTGCCAATCCGAATTGGCCCAAAGTCGTGAAAGAGGTTTGCTAAACCAGCACGCGCCCAAGTACATATCCCCTCCCAATGAATTTGACGGACGAACAAACACAGACCGTGCGCCAGTGGCTTGAGGAAGGCCTGAGCGTCGCCGATGTCCAGACGAAGCTATCCGAGGAGCTAAAGATTAGCATGACCTACATGGAGGTCCGCTTCCTACTCGATGACCTCAAACTCGCACCACAGGACGAGGAAGAGGAGGAGAGCGCGCTGGAAGAGAATCAGGCTGAGACCGAAGACACTGCACCGAGTGCCGCCGCCCCAGCGGGAGACAAACCTGCCGAAGAGGCGGAACTGGTCAGCGATGGCAACGTTGCAGTCACGGTGGACGATATCGTCCGTCCTGGCTGTTTGGCCAGCGGCAAGGCGACGTTTACCGACGGGAAGCAAGCAACCTGGTATTTCGATCAATTCGGCCGCTTGGGACTGATCCCTGAGGAAGAAGGCTACCAACCACCCGAGGCAGACGTAGCAGAGTTCCAGAAGAAACTGCAATCCGAGCTGGCGCGTTTGGGAATCTAGCAGGACAAACCCGCCCTAGGCCTGAGCTCGGTCGTCGAGTTTGTCCGAAGGGGTATTGCTGAACTTCGATTCCTCGCCGTTTTCGGTCTTTGCCTCGACGTGATCAACGTCGTCATGGGGATCCTTGTCGGCGTGCTCCTGTTCGTGAGCAGCGTGCGCCTTCTCGGTTTCCTCAATGTCGACCTTCCCTCGCGGGTTCGCCTTGCGCTTGTTCTTCGGAAGCGGTGAGACCATGGCAGAAATACCGCGCCCAATCATCTTCGGCGGAGCATCGGGTGTGGCCCAGTCACCACAGTCTTCGACAAATTTCTTGATCGTTGCAAATCCGTATTCCTTGTGCGCGAGTTCGCGGCCGCGAAAACGAAGGGAAACCTTCACCTTCATGTCCTCGCAAAGAAAGTCGATGGCATGCGCCAATTTGATGGAAAAATCGTGCGGATCAATTGATG
>JBMYQZ010000951.1:0-1637 GCA_049601855.1 Limisphaerales bacterium
TGGAACTTGAAGCCATGAAGGTGCAGGGCGGCGACTTCTGGTTGGGAGTGACTTTCCCGGTGGGTGAAACCCACGCCTCACTGATCATGGGCGGCTGGGGCGGTGCCGTGGTCGGCATCTCCTCGCTCGATGGCAGCGATGCCTCCGAG
Organism: Limisphaerales bacterium; assembly: GCA_049601855.1. GTDB lineage: Bacteria > Verrucomicrobiota > Verrucomicrobiia > Limisphaerales > JAYPXF01. Next base: position 150 of record JBMYQZ010000951.1, read on the forward strand.
AATGACACCACGGACTTCATTCGTTTCGATGACAAACGCTGGTACAAGGTTCGCCTCCGCGTAACCCCGGAAAAGATTGAGGTGTGGCTCGACAAGGACAAGCTGATCGACCAGGAGCTGAAGAATCGCCGCGTGCACATGCGCTTCGGGGAGATTGAGCTCTCAGCGCCGTTTGGGCTGGCAACCTTCCAAACGACGACGGCCTATCGCAAGCTTCAGGTGCGGCGCTTGCCCGCGAAGTCGAAGAAGTAGAAACGATCCGACGGATCAATCCACCAACTCGTTCTGCAGCGCGTAACGGGTAATCTCGACGTTGTTTTTCACGTTGAGCTTTTCGTAAATGCGGCTGCGATAGGTGGCGATCGTTTTGTCGCTGAGGGAGAGTTCGGCGGCAATCTCGTTCGTTTCCTTGCCGCTGGCGATCAAGCGCATGACCTGCATCTCCCGTTCCGAGAGGGAATCATGCGCCATCCGCGCATTCTTGTTCCCGAGATACATCGCGAGCACCTCCGCGAGTTTTGGCGAAACGAAGCGCCCGCCTGCCATGGCCCGTTTGATGGCGGCGGGAAGCTCGGCATTTACGTTGGCCTTGTTCACAAAACCGGCCGCGCCGTTCTCCATGGCCCGAGCACCGTATTGTTGTTCGGCAAAGGCGGTCAGAATGATCACGGGCAGATTCGGTTTGATTTCGTGAATCTCACCCAACATGTCGATACCGCTACGACCGGGCATCTTGATATCCGCGAGGACGAGGTCAGGATCTTCATCGCTGACTTTCTGCAGCAATTCGTTCGAGTCCGCTGCCTCGACAAATTCCGTATCCCCCAGCTCGCGAGTGATGATGCGCCGCAGACCGTCGCGCACCACGTCGTGATCATCGGCTATGAGTATTTTGGTCATGATTCGATTTCCGCCGGCGGAATGGGGATTTTGACAACCACGAGTGTGCCCTCACCTGGTCCGGTAAGCAATTCAAGGCTTCCGCGGAACTTCTCGACGCGTTCACGAGCCCCCACCAAGCCCAAGTGTCTACGGGAACGGGCGGTCGCCTCATCGAAACCAAGGCCGTTGTCGCGCACCTCCAAGCGAACGGAGCCGTCATGATATTGCAACGCCACGGACACGTCAGAGGCTTGGGCGTGGCGTGCAATGTTGGTGAGAAACTCTTGGGCAAGACGAAACAAGGCCGTGTGGATTTCGTCGTTCAGATTTGGAAAGGGCTGGGTCACCTCGAGGGAACAGGGAAGTTCCTGACGTTCGCTGAACAATTCACATTCCGCCTGCAACGCCGCGACGAGGCCAAGCTCATCGAGAACACTCGGCCGGATCCGCATGGCGATGGCGCGGATGGTATTGATGGAGCGGTCGATCATCGAAGTGGCATCCACGATACGTTCCTCCAAACGGTTGCGCTGATCGCTGCCCGGAAGATCCAGAACATCGTCTTCCACATGCACGAGGTTCATCTTGACGACGGTCAGGACCTGG
>JBMYQZ010000952.1:0-1605 GCA_049601855.1 Limisphaerales bacterium
AACCGAAACCGGTCGCGAGAGTTTCTATTTCGACAAGGCCGGCATTCGCATCGGCAAATGGAAATACCTGCGACCCGATGCGCATTTCTTCGGCTACGCCGTGGAGGACGACCGCGAGAGGGTGGACGAACTCTATGACCTCGAAGCGGACATCGGCGAAACCGCCAACCTCGCAATGAAGCATCCCGAGATCGTTGCCCGCCTCAGAGCCGCGACTGAAAAAATCATGAGCCGCGCTCCGGATGCTCCGCCCGGGATCGCCCTCAAGGTAAAACGACTCAAGGGACGCATGCCCTTGAAAGCGGCTTCCAAATACGCGCCCGAGAGTTCCCCAGAAGTCGTCGGCAAGACCGTCACGATCACCGCCACGATCAAGGCGCAGGATCCCAATGGCGTTATCATCGCCCAAGGCGGTTCCCTGGTCGGTTACTCTCTTTACCTGCGCGGTGGTCGCCTGATCTTCGGCGTGCGGGTGGAAACAAAACTCCAGGAACTCGCGTCCGCTCGCGTGGTGACCGGCCAGGAAGTGAAGGTTGAAGCGCGCCTCGCCAAAGACGGCACGCGCACGCTGATTGTCGACGGCAAGAAGATCTCTGCTGAGGGTCCGAAACTGGATCCCCAACCCGCCATGGGGTTGTCCACTGGTGAAGACCAAGGACCGAACGTCGGCAGCTACAAAGGGGAACGTTTTCGCGGCACGATCAAAGATCTCGTGTTGGACGTGCGTTAGATACTGGGCTGGGTGACGCGGGGATCGAGCTTGCCTTTGGCCCCTGCAACCAATACTCGCTGCCATCGTGAGGAAATAAGGCATGTGGCGTATTCATTCCCTCACCGACAACGGCTGGCGAAGCCTCGGCCGCAGTTGGCTGCACCCCTCCTTCTCCCAGACCTGGACCAACCCCGTAGTCGGCATGCACTGGAGCGACGCCGTCGAATTCTGCAAATGGCTCACCGACCGCGAGTGCACGTCCGTGCACATCCGCTCTGAATACCGCTACCGTCTGCCTCCCCGCACTTCACCGGTCGGCAGTTTCCCCGCCAACTTGCTTGGCATCCGCGACCTCGGGGGCAACGTACAGGAATGGGTCGGCGACCAGGACTATACTCTTCGCGGCGGCTCCTGGTATCACCGCGATGAACCATACCTCCGCAGCAATTCCGAAAACACCGGCGCCGGCCCTCACCGCTACGAAACCCGCGGCTTCCGTATCGCCCTCGCCTGCGATAGGTGCCGCAAACTTGTCCATCAGCGTGCTCACCAGTCTGCCTGTTTCTGATGATCCAGGATGGAACGTGAAAACTCACGATTCTTGAGGACGCCGTCATCAGCGAAATGCAGCGTCAGGTTGAAATCCCGACCGAAGTCGTCGCGCAGCCCGTCCCCGTTTTGAAATCCGGTGAAGAACTGCACGTAAGTGCGGGACCAATGATAGATCACTTTCGAACCATCCGGCGTCATGTGATCCGGTTCGCCAAAGGCCAGCAGGACTTCTTCGCGCGTGGTTTCGCCCACGCTCAGCTTGTCCGCCTTCTTCTTGGTAAGATTGATCCGTGAATCGGCTGTGTAGTGGGCCGTCGGAATCGGCACGGTGAAGCAGCTGG
>JBMYQZ010000953.1:0-1603 GCA_049601855.1 Limisphaerales bacterium
TGACGAAGACTCACCTTACCATCCGTATATGAACTACGGGCGCTCCAAGATGGAGATGGAGAAGGTGGTGCATGGGTTTCAGGAGAAGGAGAAGATCGAGACCGTCATCATCCGGGCACCGTGGTTCTACGGGCCGCATCAACCACCCCGCCAAAAACTCTTCTTTGAGATGATTCGCGACGGCAAGGGGCCGATTGTCGGTAACGGCGAAAACCTTCGTTCGATGGCCTTCTGCGAGAATCTCGCGCAGGGTTTGATCCTCGGCGCAATGACCGAGGCGGCGAATGGCAAAGTCTACTGGATCGCGGACGAACGCCCCTATTCCATGAACGAAATCATGGACACGGTGGAACGTCTGCTGGAGAAGGAATTCGGTCAGGAATGCAAACACAAGCGCATGAAACTGCCCGGTCTCGCGGCCGAGGTGGCCTGGTTGATCGACAAGTCCCTGCAGACGATCGGGATGTATCACCAAAAGATTCACGTCTTGTCTGAGATGAACAAGACGATCGCGTGCACCGTGGATCGAGCGAAACAGGAATTGGGCTACCGGCCGCTGGTTTCACTCGAAGAAGGCATGCGCCGCAGTTTGATCGACATCTACGGGCAGCCGTAATAAACCGGATCCACCACTCACGCCACCGTCATGATCCTGCTCCTATTACTCTTCGCCGCCTTCTGCGCCGCCGTCGGGTTTGCTCTTCACTTCTATTTCAAACGCGGCAAAGACCGGCCGTTTGAGGAACGCTTCGTGATTGCCGCAACCCCGGTCCTGGTTGTGTTGATGGTCATGCGCTTGAGTTACTCGGTGATTCGCATGCCCGATCGAGATTGGAATGCTGCACGGATCACGCCGAGTGTCGCCTGGACCAAAGGATACGACGTCTACTACCCCAAGGATGAGGGTCCGATATTGAACACGCTTTACGGCCCGGGCACGGCACTGACATTCGCGCCCTCGGCCCTCGGCAGCGACCCCACCGCGGCACTGCTCATCGCCGGCATGATCAACGTCGGCGCCATGGCGCTTCCCCTGCTCTTCCTGTTGCGAACGGTCAAATCGCGCGAAGATGATGCGATCGACCGGACGGCGCGGTGGCTGACCTGGGTGTTATGTTGCGCGGGCATCTATCTCTACTTTGGGACCGCCTACGCGATCAATTCGATCCACGCCGATTCACCCGCCATGGGAATGATGATCATCGCATGCACGATCATCGTCCTCGCCAAAGAACAACTGAGTGTCCGCCGACTGACGATCGGGGCATTCATCGCGGCGCTGGCATGTTTCACCAAACAGATTGAAGTGTTCGCGCTACCCGGATTGTTCCTCTACATCGGGCTCGCGTTCAGTTGGCGGAGTGCCTTCATCTATGCTGGATTGGTGGCCGCCTGGGCCGTGGTGTTGGCGCTGGGCTTTGGTGCCACCATGGGCGGCTTGCAGGACATGCTGTTCAACATCGTCAAAGTGCCCAGCCTGCATGACTGGAAAGGCCCCAAGGTTTCGATCCTGATGAAGTCCGGGCTGAGTCTGGCCTTGGCCGGGACCTTCCTTTTGCTTCTGCTGCTGCCCTTCCTGTTCCGTGCCTTTCACGGCAAGAAG
>JBMYQZ010000954.1:0-1601 GCA_049601855.1 Limisphaerales bacterium
TCAGCGCGACCTTGCGAAACTCCTCCATCTTGGACTCCCAGGTGTCGATGAGCTTCTTGGCCAGAGCCGGCTTCTTCTTCGACAAGTCATTCTGTTCCGCCCGATCAACCTTCAGATCAAAGACCTCCCAAGCCTCGCCATTCGCCTGCACCGCCTTGTGATCACCCACTCGCACCGCTTTGTGCGCGTCGTGAAACCACCAGAGATAGTCATGTTTCACCGAGCCGTCCTTGGCGAACGCCGGCACCAAACTCTTACCCGGAGCCGGAGCGCGCTTCCGACCATTCACCGCATCCGGCATCCGGCCATCCGCCACGGCAAGGATCGTGGGAACAATGTCGATCACATGCCCCGGATTGTGACGAAACTCTCCCCGCGCCTTGATTCCCTTGGGCCAACTGACAATCAACGGTGTGGACGCCCCACCCTCATGCGTCCAGGTCTTGTGCCGGCGGAACGGGGTGTTGCAGGTCGTCGACCACCCCGGCCCCAGACAGAGATAGGTCCCGGCCGAACCCGGAGGCAATTTGGGATCATGCCCGTCATCCCGCACCATGATCTCAGCGCTGCAACCGTTATCCGACAGAAAGAAGATCAGCGTGTTGTCCAATTCGCCCATGGCACGGAGTTGATCGAGCACCTTGCCGATCTCGACGTCCATGCGGTCGATCATCGCCGCGTGAATCGCCATCTTGATACCTTGGAACTTCTTCTGCTCCTCGGTCATCGAATCCCATTTCACCGGACGATTCACCTCGGCTTCGCCCAGAATGTCCAAGTGATCCTGAAAGTGATAAGGCGGACCCAAATCCCGCTCGACGGCCGAGAGCTTCTGCTTGTGAAGCCCCATCTTCAACTGCCGCTGATAACGTTCCTCCCTCACGTCCGCCCAGTCGCGTTGATAGCGTGCCTGGTATTTCTCAATGTCCTCCGGAAGCGCATGCAGGGGAAAATGCGGTGCCGTAAACGCGAGATAGTGGAAGAACGGCTTGGCTCCATGCTCCGCCTGATGCTCCTTCAACACTTCGACGGCGTGATCGCCAATGGCGGTCGTCCCGTAATAGCCCGAGTCCTTCGCAACCGCGGGCAGTTTCTTGTCGTCCTTCCAATGAATGCGCGGATTGAAGAAGCGTCCCTGGTCCCGCAGGTAATACGAGCGATCGAAGCCCTGCTGAATCGGCATCCCATCCAGATGCCACTTGCCCGAGTGATACGACCGGTATCCCTGCGGCTTCAGGTAGTTGGGAAGCAACTGCGCCCAAGGCTGCCGCGCACCACGCCCCCCGCTCGGCAATCCCGGGACCGCGTCACGACGAACCTGTTGCGCATAGTAACCGGTCAGCAGCGCCGCCCTGGTCGGCCAGCAACGGGCCGTGTTGTAGAATTGTGAAAACCGAAGACCCCGTTTCGCCAAGCCATCCAGATTGGGTGTTTCAATCTCTCCGCCGTAACAACCAAGATCCGAGTAGCCCAGATCGTCGGCCATGATAAGCAGAACGTTCGGCGACGTCGGCTCGGCCTCGACACGACCAGCCGCTGCCAGCACAAGTGCCGTAACAAGACACACCAGCCAGCCAGCTCGCTGGCTCCACGACAAAGCA
>JBMYQZ010000955.1:0-1587 GCA_049601855.1 Limisphaerales bacterium
GCTATATCCGTTACCAGAACGGCAAGGAAGAACTGTATCAAACCAACCAGGACTTCCACGAATGGAACAACCTTGCCGGGGAGCAAGAGCACGCCACTGTGCGCAACCGCTTTCGCAAGCAACTTGACCAGACTCTCGCCAGCTCGGCCCCACCTACAACCGCCAAACGCGCTCCAGTAAAGAAATGGAATTGGCACGCCGCCGTGGATAAGAGCAAGGATGGCAAAGTCACTCTCAAGGAATGGCTCGCTTGGTCAGTAGAAGCCGACAAAAAGAAGGGCACAACCTTCGACGAGAAAAAGCGCACCGGTACATTTCATTGGTTCGATAAGAACAAGGACGGGCACCTTTCACCTACGGAACTGAAGTAGGATTGAATGGCCCACAAAACACACGAAATGACACAAAGCCCAGGATTCTGTTTTCGGATCCCTTCGTGTGTTTCGTGGACCTCCACTGATCAGTAGATCAAAAACCTCTTTCGCCGCTTCAAAAACTCGTTCCGGTCGCGCATCCAGAGGCCTTTGATTTCACCGAGTGACTTTCCGTCGCGGATGGCGTCGATGGTCAGCGGGTGATGGAGGAGGCGATTGACTTTCTGCAGGTCGAGTTTGCCGGGATAGAGCTTTTCGAAGGCGGAAGCAACGGTGATGCCGAGGTCGGCGGCGTTGAGGGATTGACGGTCGGTGATGACCAGTCGGACGCCGCCGCAGGTCTGGCCTTTGAAGTGCGAGGCGTCCGGTTTGAAGGAAGTGGGCTCGAACTTTATGCCGGCGAGGTTGGCCAGATTCAGGGTCTGGGCGAATTGCTCGGAGTTGACGAAGGGAGCGCCGATGACGTGGAAGGGCTTGGGTGTGCCGCGTCCGACTGAGACGGTGAACTCGACGATGCCCGCGCCCGGATAGAGAGCAGCGGCAGTCATGTCGCGCATGTTGGGTGAAGGATTCTTCCAAGGGAGTTCGGTGTCTTCAAACCACATGTGGCGTTCCCATCCATCGAGTTCGATGACGGCAAGGTCCACGCCATAACCCTTCTCTGCCTTGAACATGCGGGCGAGTTCGCCGACGGTCATGCCGTGGCGGAGCGGGATGTCGTGGAAGGCAACGAAGCGATACTGGTGGAGGAACTCGGCTTCGCCGGCGCGCACCGGGCCTTGCACGGCAGTGCCATTGATGGGGTTCACGCGGTCGAGGACGACGAATTTCACCCCGGCCTCACCAGCGACCTTCATGCAATTGCCCATGGTCGAGATGTAGGTGTAGAAGCGACAGCCGATGTCCTGGATGTCGAAGATCAGGGTGTCGAGCCCAGCGAGTTGCCCGGGAGTCGGTTCGCGTCGTTTGCCGTAGAGGCTGTAGACCGGGAGTCCAGTGGCCTTGTCTTTGCCGTCGTCGACCTTCTCGTCCTTTTCGCCTCGGATGCCATGCTCGGGACTGAACAGGGCGACCAATTCAACCTCGGGCGTGCGATGGAGCAGATCGATCGTCTTGTTGCCTTTTCGATCTTGTCCGGTGTGATTGGTGATCAGGCCGACTTTGAGCCCCTTGAGCGGGGCGAAGTTCTGGCGTTTCAAAACGTCGATGCCGT
>JBMYQZ010000956.1:0-1574 GCA_049601855.1 Limisphaerales bacterium
GCTTGATGAAAAGGAAACGCATGCAAACACCAATGCTCAAAGGAAGTCTAGCCGTCGCAACGGTTCGGGGGGAAATAAAATCACGAGAAGATCACGCCGACCGGGGCACTACTCCAACACAGTGTGTCGGTGAAACCCGGGCCGAGATTGGGTCATTCCCAATCCTACTCCTCATCGTAAACAGGATCGAATAGCCGAAATCGATTACGATGACGGTCGATGCTCCTCGGCTTTGATTGCCTCATTTTTGATCACACACCCCGGCGGAAGGCAATGAAGCTGGCGTCGGAACGTTGCAATCGATATGCTCGGCGCGATGAAAGTCGTCATTCTGTGCGGCGGGTTGGGTACGCGCCTCCGTGAAGAAACAGAATTCCGCCCGAAGCCGATGGCGCCCATCGGGGGGCGCCCGATTCTGTGGCACATCATGAAGTATTTCGCCGCCCACGGGCACAAGGAGTTCATTCTTTGTCTGGGTTACAAGGGCGAGATCATCAAGGAGTACTTCCGGAACTATCAGTGGAACACCAGTGATGTGACACTCAAACTCGGGGCTCACTCCGAGGTGCGCTACCATACGAAACACGACGAGGAGGACTGGACGGTGACGCTCTTGGACACTGGTCAGACCACCCAAACGGGCGGACGCGTGCGCCGTGCCTTGGAACACGTTGGGGACGAGAGCTTCTTCATGACTTACGGTGACGGACTCACCGACAGCGATATCAACGCGGCGGCGGAATTCCATCGCGGCCACGGGCACATCGCTACGCTGACCGCCGTCCAGCCCGCCGGCCGGTTTGGCGAACTGGATCTGGAAGGCGATGCAGTCCGCCGTTTCCACGAAAAACCGGAACGAGAGGAGCTGTTTATCAATGGTGGTTTCTTCGTCTTTGAAAAGAGTATCGGCGACTATCTGAAAGACGACGACACGATCCTGGAGCGCGAGCCCCTGGAGGAACTCAGCCAAAGTGGCGAACTACAGGCCTACCGACATCGCGGTTACTGGCAGTGCATGGACACCTATCGAGAACAGCTGGAGTTGGAGAAAATCTGGGCCTCGGGCAACGCCCCTTGGAAAATCTGGTAAGCGATGTTTGGCGACTTTTACGGGGACGAAAGCATTCTCGTGACCGGGCATACCGGTTTCAAAGGAGCTTGGCTGTCGCTCTGGCTGCGGGAACTCGGCGCACGTGTGCATGGCTTCAGCATTGGAACCGTCGGTCGTCCCTCCTTCTACGAAACCCTGGGCAAGAAGCTGTTCGAATCGGACGCCCGCGGTGATGTGCGCGACTTGGGAGCGCTGAAGAAACTGATTCGCCGGACCAAGCCCCGCATGATCTTTCACCTCGCCGCCCAACCGCTGGTGCGGCGCTCGTATCAGGAACCATTGGAAACGCTGACGACCAACGCGCTGGGAACGGCGAACGTGTTGGAGGCCGTTCGCCTCACCGGTTGCGCAGCTTCGATCATCGTCGTGACCACGGACAAGTGTTACGAAAACCGAAATCTGAAGCGGGGTTACCGGGAGGCGGATCCGTTGGGAGGTCACGACGTGTATTCGGCCAGCAAAG
>JBMYQZ010000957.1:0-1560 GCA_049601855.1 Limisphaerales bacterium
AGCACCAGCGCCAACGTCTCGCGCAGGGTTATATCAACATGTTCAAGCTCGGCTTCGAAAACCCCGACGACATTCCCAAGTTACCGAAAGGCGTCTCACCCCAAGACGTCGCCGCGTGGACCATCGCCTCCCGCGTGCTGCTGAACCTCGATGAAACGCTGACCAAGAACTAAGAACGATGAACCAAGAACTCGGAAAGCTCCTATCCCGCCGCTGGTTCCTGCGCGATTGTGGCATCGGCATGGCCGGCCTCGCGCTGAATTCCCTCCTCGCCAACGAGCCCGGCAAGGCGATGGCGCCCAAACGCCCTCACTTCAACGGCAAGGTGAAACGGGTCGTTTACCTTTTCCAAGCCGGCGCGCCCAGTCACTTGGAACTTTTCGATCACAAGCCGGAATTGGTGAAACGCAATGGCCAACTGCCTCCGAAGGAGTTGCTCAAGGATTACCGCGCCGCGTTCATCAATCCCAATTCTGCCCTGCTCGGCCCCAAGTTCGAATACGCCCAGCACGGCCAATGCGGAATGGAACTCAGTGAGGTTCTGCCCCACACCGCCGCGATTGCCGACGAGCTTTGCCTGATCCGCTCCATGCAGACTGAAGCCGTCAATCACGCTCCGGCCCAGATCTATATGAACACCGGTTCACAGCAATTCGGTCGCCCGAGTCTCGGTGCCTGGACGCTTTACGGTCTCGGCACCGAGAGCACTGAATTGCCCGGTTACGTCGTGCTCACCAGCGCCAAGGGAACGAGCGGCGGCGCCTCCAACTACGGCTGCGGTTTTCTCCCCACCGTCTACAGTTCCGTTCCCTTCCGCGGCCAAGGCGATCCGATCCTTTACCTCAGCAACCCCGAAGGCTTTGACGATGAAACCCAGCGCGCCTCGCTGGACACCTTGAATCGTCTCAACCACATGACGCTCAACGAGATTGCCGATCCAGAAACGGCCGCGCGCATCCAGAGTTACGAGCAGGCCTATCTCCTGCAATCGAGCGCGCCCGAACTCATGGATCTTTCGCAGGAACCGCAACACGTCCTCGATCTCTACGGTGTGAAGGACGCAAGCCAGAACACCTTCGCCCGCAATTGTCTCCTTGCCCGCCGCCTGCTCGAACGCGATGTCCGCTTCGTGCAACTCTTTCACGAAGTCTGGGATCAACACGGTAATCTCAAGAACGGTGTAAAGAAAAACGCCCGCGACACCGACCAACCCGCCGCGGCTCTCATCAAGGACCTCAAAGCCCGCGGCATGCTCGACGACACGCTCGTCATCTGGGCCGGCGAATTCGGTCGTACGCCCATGGTTCAAGGAGGCAACGACGGACGCGATCATCACAACCGCTGCTTCTCAGCCTGGCTCGCTGGCGGCGGGGTGAAATCAGGTCATGTCTACGGCGAAACCGACGACCTTGGATTCAACGTCACCAAGGATCCTGTTCAAGTCCACGACCTCAACGCCACGCTCCTGCATCTCCTCGGCTTCGATCACGAAAAGCTAACGTATCGCTTTCAGGGGCGGGACTTTCGTCTGACGGATGTTCACGGTCACGTCGTGAACGG
>JBMYQZ010000958.1:0-1554 GCA_049601855.1 Limisphaerales bacterium
TCGGGCTTTTTCTTGTACCGGGTTGCCGCTAGACAAGGCCTTGTGCTGAAGAATCGAATTCCGCTGTTGTTCCTCATCTGCGTCCTGGGCCACAGCGTCTCCGCGGCTCACCGCCCGAACGTGCTCTTCATCGCTATCGATGATTTGAACGACTGGATTGGTTGCCTTGGTGGGCACCCGCAGACGATCACTCCGAATCTCGACCGACTGGCAAAGAGCGGTGTGTTGTTTGACAACGCCCATTGTCCCGCACCGGCCTGCAATCCATCTCGCACGGCCATCATGACCGGACTGGCGCCGAACGTGTCCGGCCTGTACGAAAACGGGCAGAAGATGCGCGAAATTCTGCCGCGGGCGGAGTTGTTACCGAAGTATTTCTCGCGCCACGGCTATTGGTCTGGCGGCTCCGGCAAGATGCTTCACTACTTCATCGATGCACGGTCTTGGGATGAATACTTCCCGGAAAAGGAGAGCGAGAATCCCTTCCCGTTTACGCTCTATCCGAAGAAGCGACCCGTGAATCTGCCGCGCGGTGGACCCTGGCAATACGTGGAAACGGATTGGGCCGCCTTGGATGCCACGGATGAAGAATTCGGTGGCGACTGGGCGGTCTCGAAGTGGGTGGGGGAGAAGTTGTCGAAGAAACACGAAAAGCCCTTCTTTCTCGCATGTGGAATCTATCGACCGCATGAGCCCTGGTTCGTGCCCCAGAAATACTTCGAGCCTTTTCCGTTGGAGAAGATTCAATTGCCGCCGGGATACAAAGAGGATGATCTGGACGATCTCCCACCGCAGGGCAAACGGCGCGGACCGAATCGCTACTTCGCGCACATCCGCAAACACAAGCAGTGGAAGCAGGGGATCCAAGGCTACCTCGCCTCGATCCACTTTGCCGACGCGATGTTGGGGCGCGTGCTCGATGCCTTGGAGAAAGGGCCGAACAAAGACAACACCATCGTGGCTCTGTGGAGCGATCACGGCTGGCATCTGGGCGAGAAACAACATTGGCAGAAATTTACGGCATGGCGTCTTTGCACGCGTGTCCCCTTGATGATTCGCGTGCCCAAGGGAGTGCCGGGATTGCCCAAGGGCACAAGGCCAGGCTCCGTTTCTTCAGCACCGGTAAACTTATTGAGTCTGTTTCCAACGCTGACGGAACTTGCGGGATTGCCAACCAAGAAGAGCAACGATGGTCCAAGCCTCGTTCCGCTGCTGAAGAACTCGAACGCCGAGTGGCCTCACTCTTCCGTCACCTACCTGGGACGACCACAAGAATACGGATTGAGCGGAAAGCGATGGCGATACATCCACTACGCCAACGGCGACGAGGAACTCTACGACACGAAAGCCGATCCCTATGAATGGAGCAACCTCGCCGCACGCCCCGAATACGCCAGCAAGCTCGCCGAGATGCGCTCACTGGCGCCCAAGAAGTTCGCTCCTCGCAAGGAAGCCAGCATTGGCGCCTTGCCATCCTTGCGCTGGAAGAAGGGGCCCGCACCGGCGTCCCAACCTGATGGCAACACCTTCGACCTGATCTTCGTGAATCGCAGC
>JBMYQZ010000959.1:0-1535 GCA_049601855.1 Limisphaerales bacterium
TCTGAACTCGGTCATGCAGACCTTGCTACCGGCCAGTGGATCATTGTGATCCCTGAAGAAACGCGGTGGTCCGGGAAAGTGTTTCGATGGTTAGAATCAAGATTTCGATCCCCCTGATTCGTGTGCCCCATCGGAACCCGTTTTCTTTTCCGCATTGAACTTGGCGGGTGGATACGTAACGTCACCTGCCGAGTGATATGGGACTGAATGTCTTCAATACGTTGTCGCGCTCCGTGGAGGAGTTCGTGCCGCTGGATCCAACAGGCAAGAAGGTGGGGATGTACTGTTGCGGTCCCACGGTCTACGACTACGCCCACATCGGCAACTTCCGGACCTTCGTCTTCGCCGATCTGGTTCGTCGTTACCTCGAGTTCAAGGGGTACGACGTGACGCACGTGATGAACATCACGGATGTGGAGGACAAGATCATCCGCAAGGTCGGCGAGTCGGGCGAGACCTTGGAGGCCTTTACCAAGCGCTACACCGACGCCTTTCTGGACGACGTTGAAGCATTGGGTTGCCTGTCGGCGCACAAAACACCGCACGCCACCAAGTACATGGGGCCGATCATCGGCCTGATCAAGAAACTGGAGGCCAAGGGTATTGCCTACCAGGCATCGGACGGATCGGTTTATTTCAATATCGAGAAGTATCGGGGCTGTGGTTGCTGCTACGGCCAGCTCGTGAATCTGAATTTCGATGAGATGCGCGTTGGGGAACGGGTGGCCGACGACGAATACGAAAAGGAATCGGTTGCTGACTTCGCGCTGTGGAAGGCTCGCGTGCCGGAAGATGGTGATGTGTTTTGGAAGAGTCCGTGGGGCGAGGGGCGTCCGGGTTGGCATATCGAGTGCAGTGCGATGAGCACGCAATTGCTGGGACCGAGCTTTGATCTGCACCTGGGCGGCGAAGATCTGATCTTCCCGCATCACGAGGACGAGATCGCGCAGTCGGAAGGGGCGCTGAATTACGGCGACGACGAACGTTTCGTGAAGTATTGGATGCATGGCATGCATTTGCTGGTCGAGGGCAAGAAGATGTCCAAGAAGCTGGGTAACTATTTCACGCTGCGCGATCTGTTGGAGAAAGGTCATCCGGGTCGAGAAGTGCGTTACCTGATGATCAGCGCGCACTATCGCGAGCAGTTCAATTTCACCTTCGACGGGCTGAACGGCGCCCGGTCAGCTCTCGGCCGCTTGGACGACTGCATCCTGAAGCTGCGCGAACTGGCCGCCGGTGCGAGTGCCGAAGCGCAGACAGAAGTCGTCGAGCAGTTTGAAAAGGCCCTGGATGACGATCTGAATGTCGCCGCGGCTTGGGGAGTGGTGTTCGATTGGGTGCGCGACCAGAACAAGGCCTTGGCTGAGGGAACGGCCGATGCCGACGGTGCCGCCTCCGCGCTGGCTGCCTGGGAGCGGATCAACTCCGTGCTCGGGATTGCGGAGAAGGAAATCGAGGTGCCGTCCGAGATTCAGACGTTGGCCGACGAACGTCAGGCGGCTCGCAAGGCGAAGGACTTTGCCCGCTCGGATGCC
>JBMYQZ010000960.1:0-1534 GCA_049601855.1 Limisphaerales bacterium
GGCCCGGGTTTCCGATCGGCGATGCCATATTATCAGTGGATGGCTACGATGTGGAGATCTGTCCGGTGTCGGCGCTGCTGCAAGCACTTGTTTTCTGGGCCTTGAGTGGCAGCATCCGGTGCCTTGAGTTGGCGCTGGATAAGAACTTTAACGATTTCGGGAGGGCATCCAACTAGGAGCGATTTCTCACCGATTTCGACATAAAAGCTCCCAGGAAAGACGGGAGTGACGTTCATTTCCGAATTTTGCCGCTCCGAATTCCGTCAGGGAAGAAAATTTCCCCGTGAACTTTGACAAAAAATTGCCATTTCTCTACTTTCGCGCCTCATGAGAATTCTGCGACGAACTGATGCGGACTACGCAGAGCGTTTGCGTGGACTTGCGGAGCCATCCTCGCTTTTCGATCCTGGAATTGAGGAGCGTGCACGCGGGATCATTACGCGAGTCGCTGCCGAGGGAGACGTCGCCTTGGCTGAATTCGCCGAGCGCTTCGACGGTGCCCACATTTCTCACAATCACATCGCGGTAACACCGGCCGAGCAATTCAGCGCGTCGGTGCAAGCAGACAAGGAGTTGAGGGACGCGGTGACCGCGGCCAGCAAGAATATCTCTGCTTTTGCGAAGAAATCGCGCCGTAAGGATTGGTCGGCCAAGAACTCCCACGGAGCGACCGTCGGCGAAAAGTTCGATCCGTTTCAGCGGGTCGGAATCTACATTCCGGGCGGTACCGCGCCGCTGGTGAGCACTTGCATCATGACCATCACCTTGGCGAAGGAAGCCGGCTGCGAAGAAATCGTGGTCTGCACGCCGCCTAGTCGTGACGGTTCAGTGAATCCTGCAGTCTTGTTTGCCGCCAATTACGCCGGTGCAACCGAGATTTACAAGGTGGGCGGAGCGCAGGCTATTGCCGCGATGGCGCTGGGGACGGAGTCGATCCGGCCGGTGCAGAAGATTTTTGGTCCCGGCAACGCCTTCGTGGTGGCAGCCAAACGTTTGTTGTTTGGACGGGTCGCTATCGACCTCCTGCCCGGACCGAGTGAAGTGCTGATTCTGGCGGATGATTCGGCCAATCCGAAATTTATCGCGGCGGACATGCTCGCGCAGGCCGAACACGGTTCCGGTCACGAGCGCATGTGGTTGATCACCACTTCGCTCAAGGTGCTGAACCAGGTTGAAAAAGAGCTCGATCGACAGTTGAGCGAGTGTTCTCGCCGAGAGTTTATCATCCGCGCACTGGAAGAAAACGGCTGGCTGATCAACGTCATTGATCTGCAACACGGCATCGATCTCATCAACGAGCTGGCTCCCGAGCATTGCGAACTGATGGTGAAGAACAAGAAAGCCGCCGTGAAAGGCATCCGGACGGCCGGTGGCATCTTTGTTGGCGGCACGACCCCCACGGTGGTGGGGGATTACGTTGCTGGTCCGAGCCATACTTTGCCGACCGGTGGTGCCGGGAAGTCTTTCGCCGGATTGACCGTCGACATGTTCCAACGCCGGACGGCGGTCGTGGAATACAATCAGGCTTCCCTGA
>JBMYQZ010000961.1:0-1480 GCA_049601855.1 Limisphaerales bacterium
CGGGGCGGATTTTTGGTAATCTTCAGATTACTACCGTCGGCCCAAAGAATGGGGCTGCCGGCCGTCGCACCGCCTTCCGAGGGAACAACCAACCCGGTGGCTTCCAGAGTGCCGTAGCGCAAATCGTCGGGCGTCGTATCCGGCAATTGTCGACTGGTCACATAGAACGTCCTCCCGCGTTCGCGTAACGTCACCCCCATGCGGTTGCGCGGCCGCATCACCGCGCTTTGCACCATGCCCTCTACCTTTACCCAGCGATAAACCAGGTCCTGGTCATGAAGTTCCCTGATCGAGATCGGTTCACCGGGAGGAATCAAGCCGGGCGGGCCGATCGGGAGAATGTCGGTCACCAGGCAATTGATGGTGCCGTTGATGACCGCGGTCTTGCCACGCACCTGAACCCGTTGCCCAACTTCGAAATTGGAATTGGTCCCGGAAACAATCAGGGGCAGCACGGCCGAACCATCGACCACGTAGAGCCGCTTTCGCACCCTTAATCGGGCAGCCACCACACCTTGAAAATCCACGCGCAGATCGCGATCCGCATCTTCCAGCGACAGCTGACGAATCTCCGCCACACTCCTCAACTCCACACCCGGCAGTTGACCGGAAACTTCGCTCACGAAGCCGGCGAATAGCAGCAAGCCCACCCCGAGAATTCGGGTGGTGATGTCGGACCGTCCTCTCGGGCACGGCATCACAAAGAATTTCAGCGCAGACCACAGCATGGTGGATTGGGATCCTCAAAACTAAGGCATGGCACGCGAAAAATCACCTGCAAATACCGTCCCGGTCATGGTCCTGTGAAGTATCCAGCGGGCGCGACTTGATGCGGAAGGCTCGATCAAGAATGATTGCGCCCGTCATCGAAACCACGACTGAAACCAAACTCAAAGAACGCTTCGCCGCCATCATCTTCGACATGGACGGCGTCATCGTAGACAGCGAACCCCGGCACATCAGGGCGTTCATGGACGTATTTCGCGAGTTGGGGTATGAACACAACCACGGCATCAACTTCGAATCCTACCTCGGCCAATCCGACGAGGCTGTGTGGATCGACTTCTGCGATATGCATCAACCGGAGAAGCCGCGCCACGAATTGCAGGACTGGAAACAGAGTCATGTCATCAATATCCTCAAGGAGGAGGAACCGATCTTCCTCGGTCTCCCTTCATTGGTCGAGAAACTGGCCGCCCGAGTGCCCCTTGCCGTAGCCAGTGGATCGCTCCATCCCGTCATCGACGCGGTCCTCGAAATCGGCAATCTGCGAGAGAAGTTCCAACACGTCGTCAGCATCCAGGATGTCAGCCATCCCAAGCCGGCACCGGATGTGTTCTTGCGGGCAGCCGAACTCCTCGCGATCGATCCCGCTGACATCTGCGTCATCGAAGATTCCGCCGCCGGCGTGCAGGCAGCGCTCAGCGCGGGCATGCAGGTGATCGCGATCACGAATAGTTTGCCGGCAGCGCAGCTTGCG
>JBMYQZ010000962.1:0-1474 GCA_049601855.1 Limisphaerales bacterium
CGGCCAAATTGTTTTTCTCACCTGGGAACAAGTGCCTCAAAGCGATCACCGGATTGCTCGGACTGGCGAAACAAAGGGTCGATATTTGTGTCTTCACGATTACTGACAACCGGATTACCGACGCGATCCTCCGGGCTCATCAGCGGGGCGTGAAAGTGCGCATTATTTCGGACAATGACAAAGCGCACGATGCCGGTTCGGATATCTCGCGCCTGGAAAGTGAAGGTTTGCCGTTACGCACGGACAAGACGCCCGATCACATGCATCACAAGTTTGCGCTCGTGGATGGCAACACGGCGATTACCGGTAGCTACAATTGGACGCGCAGTGCCGCCAATGACAACTTCGAGAACGTGCTGGTGACTGACGACACCCAGATCGTGAAGCCGTACCAACGGGAGTTCGAACGCCTTTGGCGATTACTACGCTGATGTCGGCCAGGTGAACTTATTCGTAGGCACTGCCCTTGAGGTAAACGCTGCCGATCGCCCCGAGCACGAGAATGATCGCGAAGACGCGGAGCAGACCGACTTTTTGCGGCATGCGATAGGCCAGGCTGGCGATGACCAGCAGTCCGAGCCAGCAGACGACCTTCACGATCACCCACCAAGGGAAACCGACTTTCAACACAGCGAGGGCGCCGAAGCCGCCCACCAGCATCACGATCGCCAGCAGATGAATCCACATCATCACTTTGCCTTTGCGGCCGGGCTCGGGGTTGGCGAGGGCGGTCCAGAGAATGGCGACCATCATGACCATGGCGCCGACGTGCAGGGTTTGGTAAATGGCGAGTTTCATTTCAGAGATCTGGTTGGCTGCCGCCTTTCTTGCGGAGGGCTTTCTTGATGACTTCGAGATCGATGGTGAGTTTGTAAGAAGCTTCAAGCAGTTTGCCCCGCAATTCCTCGTCTTCCAACGCACGGATGGCAGGGGTGAGCTTCAACGTCTCCTTGGAGATGTCGTCGCAGGTGCTCTTGATCGTTTCTTCGGCTTCAGCGGATGTCATATGTCAGTTGGAAAATCTGTCGTTGGTGAATGGATCGGCGGTGTTTGAGTAACCGCGCCGTTCCCAGTAACCCAATTCGTCCTCGGCCGCAAACCGAAGTTCACGGATCCACTTGGCGCTCTTCCACGCGTAGAGCTTCGGAACGAGCACGCGAGCCGGTCCACCATGCTCTTCGCTGAGCGGTTTGCCTTCCAGCGAATGGGCGATCATCACGTCGGCGTCCATCATCGCGTCGAGCGGGAGATTGGTGGTGTAGTCGTCGTAGCTGGTCATCAGGACGAACTTCGCAGTGTCCTTCGGCTTCACCAGGTCGACGACGGTGAAGAAGGCGACGCCGCTGAAGGAAAGGTCGTATTGTGACCAGGTGGTCACGCAGTGAAAATCGCAGGTATCGGTGAATTGCGGCAGACTCTGGAAATCCTCCCATGAAAGCTCGACGGGATTCCCCACCTCCCCGTGAATCTTCAA
>JBMYQZ010000963.1:0-1455 GCA_049601855.1 Limisphaerales bacterium
TTGCGCAAGGTGCTCCAAGAGGGTTTGGAGAATCGCTGGCGTCGACACCGGCAGAATCACCTCGCGCTCAAGTCCGGTCTCTCTGCCGTCGGCCTCAAGCTCGGCGCCCAGGACGGTTACCAACTGCCGCAACTGAACCCGGTGCGCGTCCCCGAAGGAGTGGACGATGGGATCGTTCGCGCCAAACTGCTGAATGATTTCAACATCGAGGTCGGCCCCGGTCTTGGTCCGTTGAAGGGCAAGGTCTGGCGCGTGGGACTGATGGGCGAGGGATCGAGCCGCGAGAATGTCCGTCTCTTTCTGTCGGCATTGGGGCAAGCACTGGCCGAAGCCGGACATCCGATCGATTCCGCTGCCGCCGTGGCCGCCGCATCCTGAGAATCATCCTGTCCTCGCCTTTCCGCCCGAAATCGGTTTAGGCTTCCCACTGCACGCTTCATGGCGACGCCTGCTATACTCAGATCAAATGTCGAACGATAAGGTCACGCACCAGATTCCGGACGTCTCCGCGGTGAAACCCGCTGTGACGCCACCGGAGCATCCCACCGACACCACTTTTGCGTCCAAACCGAAACTGGACGACAACAAGTCCCGCAAGCGCGAGATTCCGGAAGGCCTCTGGACCAAGTGCCCGGAATGCACGGAATTGCTGCTGGAAAAGGATCTCACCCACAACCTGCGAGTCTGCATGTTTTGCCGGCATCATTTTCCGATCGGCGTGCACGCACGCATCAACTCGTTGGTGGAGGAGGATTCGTTCGACGAGATCGATGCCAACATGAGCAGCGTCGACGTCCTCAAATTCAAAGGCGTGGCCACTTACACCTCGAAGATTGAGGGATACCAGGAACGTACTGGATTAAATGACGCGGTCATCACCGGCATCGGCCAGATGGATCGGCACCGGGTTGGACTCGGCGTGATGGACTTCAAGTTTCTGGGCGGTTCCATGGGATCGGTCGTCGGCGAGAAACTCACCCGACTGATCGAGCGCTCCACAGCGGAAGGCATCCCGGTCATCATCGTATCCGCCAGCGGCGGCGCGCGCATGTACGAGGGTATGTTCAGTCTCATGCAGATGGCCAAGACGTGCGCTGCCCTCGCCTATCACGGTGAGAAACGACTTCCCTACATCAGCGTCCTGACCAAGCCCACCACGGCTGGTGTCATGGCCAGTTATGCCAGCGTCGGTGATCTCATCATAGCCGAACCCAAAGCCATGATTGGTTTTGCCGGTCCCCGGGTGATCAAGGACACGACCCGAGCTGAATTGCCACCCGGTTTCCAGACTTCGGAGTTCTTGAAGGAGCGCGGGTTGATCGACGCGATAGTTCCACGCCGGGCCTTGCGTAGCAGCCTCATCCGCTACCTGGACTTCTTGAACAACCCGAACTGAGTTCGCTCACGGACGCTGTTGCACCCGGGCCCAACCCGCCCGGAGGTCGTTGATTGCCA
>JBMYQZ010000964.1:0-1454 GCA_049601855.1 Limisphaerales bacterium
CGTCTCGACACCGGGCGCCTTTCGTCGACTGGCGGACTACCCGACTGCGATCACCGGCGACGACTCACGAGGCACCAAGTTGATCGCTGTACTCCAGAACGAAGGCCTGCCGGCGGCGTCCAAACTGTTCTACAACTCGCTCGAAGCGCCCGTGTTTCCCAAGTACCCGTTGTTGCGAATCTACCGCGAATTCCTCGAAGAAAATGGCGCGACGGTGGCGATGATGAGCGGGAGCGGATCCACGGTCTTTGCGCTGACGTCGTCATTCCCGGCAGCGGAGGAACTCGAAGCGAGTTTCCAACGGCGGTTTGGAACGCATGCCTGGACCAAGGCCTTGCCCCTCTGCGAATAAGGTTCACTGGACATTGAATGCGCGTTCCCGAAACGTGCTGTCATGTCGCATGCCGAGTTCGTCCATCTGCACGTACACACCGAGTTTTCACTGCTCGATGGGGCCTGCCGCCTGGATACACTCACCGACCGCGCACAGGAGTTGAATTTCTCCGCCATGGCCATGACCGATCATGGTGTGATGTATGGCGCCGTGGAGTTCTTTCGAGCCTGCAAGAAGCGTGAGATCAAGCCGATCATTGGCTGCGAGATGTACGTCGCGCCCGGCAGCCGGCACGATCGCAAACGGGTTCCCAACCCCACTGGTAAGAAAGATCTCTACCACCACCTCGGCCTCCTCGCGACGAATGAGACCGGCTACAAGAATCTGGTAAGACTCGCCTCCGTCGCTCAGACCGAGGGGTATTACTACAAGCCGCGCATCGACAAGGAGATCCTTGAGGAATGCCGAGAAGGTTTGATCTGCATGTCCGGTTGCCTGGCCAGTGAGATTCCGCAGTTGATCATGGCGGGTATGGAAAAGGAGGCGCGCGACACGATCGATTGGTACAAACAACTTTTCGGGGATGACTTCTATCTGGAACTTCAGAATCACACCATCCAGGAACAGGTCGACGTCAACAAACACCTCATCCCTTGGGCCAAGGATTTCGGGCTGAAGCTGGTCGCCACCAACGACGTGCATTACGTCCGTGCGGAACATGCTCACGCGCACGACATCCTCGTCTGCGTCGGCACCCAGACCACCATCAATAATCCTGAACGCCTTTCCCTCAGCTACATCAAGGAACAGTTTCATCTGCGCAGCGCGGAGGAGATGAACAACATCTTCGCCGAGGTGCCGGAGGCCTGCCGCAACACGATGGAAGTCGCGGACAAGTGTTCCTTCGAATTCGAATTCGAACATCAACACTATCCGGTCGCCAATCCCCCCGAGGGCTACACCCGCGAAGGCTTTCTGCGAAAGATCTGCTGCGACGGATTCGCCAAGCGCTATGGCCTGATCGTCGATCCAAAGGGTGAGGAATTCAAAATCGAGCACATTGAAGATCCGACCCGGTTGCCGAACTATCGGCCGTCTGATCCTGATAAGCCGTTGCCCG
>JBMYQZ010000965.1:0-1454 GCA_049601855.1 Limisphaerales bacterium
CTTGCCAAAGGCCAGTGACGGCTGTCATCTGAAGTTCCGAGCGGAATCGTGAAGGCTAACTTTGGAGTCGAGAGCGGGCGGCACGGGCGCGTTCGGCAGCTTCCGTGGTAGTGGGCGCGGTGGTGTTGAGGTGACCCATTTTGCGGCCCGGCCGGGCCTCGGCTTTGCCGTAGAGGTGGAGTTTGACGCTGGGGTCTTCGAGGGCGGCGGACCAGTTGGGGGCCTTGGGTTTCCAGAGGTCGCCAAGGAGATTGGCCATGGCTCCAGGGGATTTCATTTCGGTCGAGCCGAGTGGCAGTCCGCAGATGGCGCGAACCTGTTGTTCAAACTGGCTGGTGACACAGGCGTCGATGGTGAGATGACCGCTGTTGTGAGTGCGGGGAGCAAGTTCGTTCACGATGATGCGGCTGTCGCGGGTGACGAACAGTTCGACGGCCATGACACCGATGACGTCAAGTTTGGCGAAGATGCCTTCAGCCAGTTCCTGTGCGGCCTTGTTCATCTCCGGAGAGAGATTGGCAGGGGCGAAGGTGACATCGAGGATATGATTGGAGTGATCGTTTTCGAAAACAGGAAAGACGCTGAATTCGCCATCCGCGTTTCTCGCGCCGACGACAGAAACTTCTTTTTTGAAATCAACGAAGGCTTCGTAAATGCCTTGGGCGCCTTGGAGATTGGCGAAGATGGTTTCGAGATCGTCCTCGGGCATGACCTTCTGCTGACCTTTGCCGTCGTAGCCGAAGCTGGCGGTTTTCAGGACGGCGGGGCGACCGAATTCTTCGGCAGCTTTCCGTAGATCTTCGAGCGAATCGATCGGGGCAAAGCCGGGAACAGGAAAGCCGTTGTCGCGAAGAAAGGTCTTTTCGCGGAGGCGTTGTTGGGTGATGTGCAGGACGGAGCCGGCGGGGCGGACGAGGCTGGCTTCGGCGGCCGTTTCGGAGGCAGACGAGGGGACGTTCTCAAACTCGAAGGTCACGACGTCCACGTCCGCGGCGAATTGGCGGATCTTATCCTCGTCGTCGTAGTCACCGACGATTTCGCGATCGGCAATATGGCCGGCCGGCGTGTCGGTGCTGGGCGAATAGACGTGAACTCGATAACCCATTTCCCGGGCGGCCAGGGCAAGCATGCGTCCGAGCTGACCACTGCCGAGGATACCGATGGTCGCTCCCGGTAGAATCTGTCCCGTTTGTCCCATCAATCCTCGTTGATTGGCAGTTTGTGGGTCTTGATCACGGTGTTCGTCTGGGCCTTGCGAAAGCGATCGTAGGCCTTGCGATACTCCGGATGCTTGTTGCCGAGCATGGCGGTGGCGAGGAGCGCGGCGTTCTTGGCTCCGGCCTTGCCGATGGCCAGTGTTCCCACGGGGACGCCGCCGGGCATTTGAACGATGGACAGCAGGGAGTCGAGTCCGTTCAAGGCTCGGGATTGCACCGGTACGCCGAGTACGGGAA
>JBMYQZ010000966.1:0-1395 GCA_049601855.1 Limisphaerales bacterium
TTCTCGCCTCCTTGGAGAGCGAGAAAAGTGGGACGATTGCCGAGTCGGCGCTAAAGATCATCGATCGCAACATTGCGCTGGCGAAGGAGAAATCACAGCCCATCTGCCAAGACACGGGAAGCATCATATTCTACGTCGATTGCCCGGTGGGACTTGACCAGATCGCCTTCGAAGATGCCGCGCGCCTGGCGGTAAAGCAGGCGACGAAGAACGGTTATCTCCGACAGAATTCAGTGGACTCCCTAACCGGCCGGAATGACGGCACCAATGTGGGGCCGGGTGCACCGATCTTCCACTTTCATCAGCATCGCGGCGAGGAGATCTCCGTGAAATTGGTGCTGAAAGGTGGCGGGTGCGAGAATGTCGGGGCGCAATACGCGTTGCCGGCAACCAAGCTGAAGGCCAACCGCGATCTGGATGGCTGTCGCAAGGCGATCCTCGATGCAGTTGTCCAGGCCCAAGGCAGAGGCTGCGGCCCGGGTATCCTCGGGGTGTGTATCGGCGGTGATCGCGCGACCGGCTACGAGCACTCCAAACAACAGTTCCTGCGGCGCCTCGAGGATCGCAATTCGGTCCCAGAACTCGACGAGTTGGAACAGGACATATTGAAGACCGCCAACGAACTCGGCATTGGCCCGATGGGTTTCGGCGGCAAGACGACCTTGTTGGGCGTGAAGATTGGAGTGCTGAATCGATTGCCAGCCTCCTACTTCGTCAGCATCAGCTACATGTGTTGGGCGTTTCGTCGACACGGTTGCAACCTCGACGCACAGGGCAAACTCAAAGATTGGATTTACTAAGATGGTTGAACTGAATCTTCCCTTTTCCGAAGACAAGATCCGCTCGCTGAAGGTGGGCGATGAAGTCTCGATTTCCGGCCGGCTCTTTACCGGCCGCGATGCCGTGCACAAGTATCTCCATGAAGGAGGCGAACTGCCCGACGGCGTGAGTTTCCAAGACGGAATCATCTATCACTGCGGTCCTGTGGTGATCAAGGATGAGGACGACAACTGGAAAGTGACCGCCGCCGGCCCCACCACTTCGATTCGTGAGGAGCCTTACCAGTGGCAGATCATCCGCGACTTCGGACTCCGCGGCGTCATCGGCAAGGGTGGCATGGGAGAAAAGACCCTCGCGGCCTGCAAGGAACATGGCTGCTGCTACTTTCACGGCATCGGCGGCGCCGCGCAGGTGCTGGCAGAGTGCATCAAGAAGGTGAACAACGTTTTCATGCTCGAGGAGTTCGGCTCACCGGAGGCGATCTGGGAATTGGAAATCGAGAATTTCCCCGCCGTTGTCACGATGGACTCACACGGCAATTCGCTGCATCGTGATGTGCTGGCCAACAGCCAGGCCGCCTTGGAAGAGAATCTTTGATCGATCCGACCGGACCGA
>JBMYQZ010000967.1:0-1353 GCA_049601855.1 Limisphaerales bacterium
CCAGGGCTTGCGGATGGAAGACTTTGCCGCAGTGAACTCGACCTGATGCATACCATGTTGATGCGTGCCCTGCCCTTGGATGACATTCTGATGTGTCCGCATGCCGAGAATGACAACTGTCATTGCCACAAGCCGGAGGCAGGACTTTTTGATGAGGCGAAATTCAAGTGGAACCTCGACATGGACCTGAGTTTTGTCATCAGCGACAAGTGGCAGGACGCCGCTGCCGCCCACATTGCCGGTTGCACCTCCGTGCTCGTGAAGTCGCCGCTCAACGGTAACAGCCACCACGATTTCATCACCGAGAATCTGCCGTCAGCCGTCGACAAGATTCTCAACCTTTACGCCCCCCATGCCGATCATAACAAGGCCGGCCTCGCCCGTGCCTGAAAACATGAATGCCCACTTTCTGAACCGACGCGCCGCCCACACTTCGTGGGAAGATCTTGGAGATTCCAACCGTGACCCACACCGCCCCTACACCGTGGCTTTGGCAGTTTAATCGGGGGAGGTTGTTCGTTTCTCGCTCGGTATCAAAACGAAGGACATTCCGGACGGCAAATCCCCACAGCCCATCCGCTTCCGGGGCTGTCCACGCTGATCGCGCGCTGGCTCCTACTCCTTGGCGGCAGACCGCTTCAGGTCGGCGATCATCTTCGAAATCAACTCCACGTTCTCCAGCGATTCCGTAATCGCCTCGGGTAGCTTCGATTTCAATTCCATCGTTTCCGTATCCACCTTGGCCGCCGCCTTTTCGGCGATCTCCTGCTGCTGCTCCAACAGGGGCGTCAATTTGCCAACGGCGTCGTGAACGAACTGAATGCGCGCCGACAATGACTTCAGGGGAGATTCCAACTGCGTCATGATTTCAGCGGCTTCGTCTTCCTGCACTTTCTCTCGGGCATCCAGCAATTGCTTCGTGAGAAAAGCGGTCTGCGATTCCATCTCCTTTTTCTCGGAAAGATCACGTCCCACGATCACCAGGTGTGGACGCTGGTCCGTCTTGTCGCGGATGGCGCAGATGCGGGCCTCGAGATGCCGCCAAGCTCCGGCGCGATGTTGCACGCGAAATTCCATGAGCTGACATTCCGAGTTGTTGATACTCGCAGAGACCGACGCCATCATCGATTCCCGGTCTTCCGGATGCACCCATTCAAACACCGGTTTCTTCCCGGCGGACTCGAGGTCGTGCCCCAAGGTGTATTTGACCGACGGGCTGAAGTACTCGGGTTTGCCCTCGGTATCCAACACCATAATCAGATCGGCGGCGTTATCGGCGATCAGCTTGAAGCGTTCCTCGCTCTTGCGGAGTCTTTCCTCAGTGCGTTTGTAGTTGGCAACGCTCTGCTGAAG
>JBMYQZ010000968.1:0-1352 GCA_049601855.1 Limisphaerales bacterium
TTCGTATGTGAAAGCTCGTTTCGCCGCGTTGAATCTGCGCCACAGCGCGCGGGGCAAATTGAAAATCTACCCGTAGCGGGATCTGCTGAAGACCGGATCCCATGCTGTCGCGAGTCACGCGTAGCTGAAAGCGATAGACGGCGCGATTCTTTAATTTTAGCCAGTCAGCGAGTTGAACAACATTGTTTCCGGTCCGCCGGATGACCGGGATCTTTTCAAAGACCTTTCCGTCGATGGCAGCTGCAAATTGGGGCAGAGGTTCCGTTCCCTTGGATGGAAAGTTCAATTCGGCATCGAGGATCACATAGGGCCAATCGATCGAAACAGTGCTCTCGCGATCCGGAAGGTCCAGCACCCTACTGAGAGTTCCGTTGCCAAAGGCCGGGGGCAACGGGCGATCACTGAAGGCCGTGCGATGAATCTTTTCTCGGGACTCAAATGCGAAGACAACCTCATCACCCGGTTGCAACACCGGACGCAATAGGTGAGTAGCAGGAATCTTTTTCTCGCGAACGGAATTGTCTTCGGTGCTGGTGTAAAGGCGGGCGATCGATCGGGTATCGGATCCGATCGGATCGCGTTTGGTCTTGGTGATCAGTCCCGGATTCCGGGCCAACTCTTCCACGGAGGCGATGTGGCCAGCCGCAGTGCGATAGAACACTTCGTGGTCCGGATCGAACATGTGCCAGCCGCCATCGTAATACGTTTCCGCCACGACATGCCCGCTCAAACCCCAGACCCGCGCACGAAGTCCGGCGAGTTGGGCGAGGGCGGCGGTGTTGCGGGCGGAATCATCGCAGAAACCATAGCCATAGACATTGATGAAGCGGACGGGATCGTGGACTTCGTCGCCTTGCTCAGCGGGGTAATGATGATACCGCCAATCCACGAGAAACTTCCAAATGGCAAGGGACTTTTCTTCGTCGCTCATACCAGGCTTGAGGATGCTTCGAAGAATCCCTTCGCTGCTGGACAGATCGGGCCATCCGTCGAGCGAGAGGCGGGGAATGATCGCGGTATCAGGATCGATATTGCGGATGATCAGTCGGCGATTCTTGATCGCTCGTTTCCCGGAAAGAACACGGCAGGTCGCCTGGGCTTGAGTGATAGCAAGACGGGTCGTGTGTTCGACAACTTCCCGATTGCTCACCAATGAGTATTTGCGCCCGTTCGTTCGTGGATCGGAATTGTCACTGGTCGAAAAGTAGAGACTCCCGGCAGTCCAATGGCTGTAGCTCCCTTTTCCAACTCCGCGAATGGTCGCATGCAAGGCGCGAGGAACGGGAAGCGGTCTGCCATCTTCCAGGAGCAGGCACTTCGACACGCCTTCTTTGTCTCCAGTGCGACCGGCC
>JBMYQZ010000969.1:0-1335 GCA_049601855.1 Limisphaerales bacterium
TTCTTCTCCCGCAGGACGGAGTGGTCGTAGATCAATTGACCGGAACGAAATTGCGGATAGAGGAAGTATTTTGCCGGACCAAAGTGATCGCTCAGCTTGCCCATGAGATCGATCAGTTGGTCCGCGGCCTTGTAGCGGCCGCCGGCAATGCCTTGGCTCTGCGCAAACTCCGGCAACGGCGCGACACCATGATCGGCGGTGAGCTGAATTAGGACATTGCCGAGTCCGATCTTCTTGTCGAGATAGCTGAAGAACTCTGCGAACTGTCGATCGAGCCGGATGATGGTGTCCTGAATCTCGTGCGAGTGCGGACCAAAACTGTGTCCCACGTAATCGACGGGTGAAAAGGAAACGCAGAGCATGTCGGTTTGCGGACCGGTTCCCAACCGATGGCCTTCGATAGCCGCAATCGCGAATTCCGCGAGGATCTGATTGGCGAAAGGTGTCGGCATGACAGCTGACCTGGTCTTGGCGTTCTTGGTTCCGATCTTGTGGGGGAACACCGGCTTCTTTTCGCCGGCCAATGGTCGTTCGCCGACGCCGTCGTCCTCCCATTCATACTGGTCGACGGGAAGCAATCGATTCCACGTCGTTCCGAGAAATGATCCGGCGCGATCCTGGTCATTGAATGCCGCAACCCACTTCGGCAATTGCTGGTGGTAGTAGGTGCTGGTGACGAAGTGTCCTTTCTTGGAATCAAACCAGTAGGCGCCGACGGCTTTCTTACCGGCCGGCAGGATGGCGCCGCGATCTTTCATGGAGATGCCCACGACCTTTGAACCGAGATGCAGTCGCATCTGATCCGCCAGATTGGAGCCGATGAAATTTTTCGGCGAGCGCTGGCCGCTCTTGCCGGTGACGCCCACACCTTCGACCGAGGTGTCCTCGGCGCAATAGACTGATTTGCGGGTCCGTTTGTCGAACCAGTCGTTGCCGATGATGCCGTGCTCAGAAGGAGGGCATCCACTCAACACGGTTGCGTGGCCGGGTGCTGTTGAGGTCGGGAAATAGTTGTAGCGTCCGAAGGAGATCACGGCACCTTGCTTGTAGAACAACCCGAATCCGTTTTCGGTGAAGTGCTTTTGAAAGCGCTCGAGATAGTCGTAGCGAAGTTGGTCGACAATGATCGAGACGACGAGCTTGGGACGGTCAGCGGCCTGGGTGAGGCTGGCGACGAAGACGGCGACGAGGAACAGGAGTTTCTTCATGAAATGAGGCGGGAGGATCGGGTAAACACAGGGAGTGTGTCAATTGACGTAAATTGGCCTGAAACGCGGAAACCTGACGGACTCGCAAGCTCGCCCCTCCAGTGGTTGCGCACGGCACGCCGTGGAG
>JBMYQZ010000970.1:0-1229 GCA_049601855.1 Limisphaerales bacterium
AAGTCTCGATCAGGCGCAGGTTTTTCTTTTTCTGAAGGATCTCAAGTGCTTCCGCCGAAAACGAAGGGGCGACAATCACTTCGCTGAAGATCTCTGCGATCGACCCGGCACAGGCAGCGTCGAGCGGGGTGTTGACGGCGATGATGCCGCCGAAGGGGGCCTGGTTGTCGGTGGCGTATGCCTTGTCCCACGCATCCTTGAGATTCCCGGCCTGGCCGACGCCACAGGGATTGGTGTGCTTCAAAATCGCCAGGGTGGGGGAGTCGCCGTCGAACTCGGCGATCAGGTGCGCGGCGGCCGTGAGATCCAGAATGTTGTTGTAGGAAAGATCTTTACCATGCAGTTGGCGGTAGTAGTCCGAGAATTGACCGAACAACGCGGCGGATTGAAAGGGGTTCTCGCCGTAGCGAAGGGTTTGGGCTTTTTCCGCGCGGATGAACAATTCCGGGGGCGGTTCGGAGATGGCTGGTTCGACCACCCGATACTCGGCGGCGAGATAGTCGGCAATGGCGGCGTCGTAGCGCGCGGTGCGGGCGAAGACCTTGGCTGCCAATTGCCGGCGCAGTTCGCGAGTGGTGTTGCCGGCGTCGCCGACTTGTTCGGCAACCATTGCGTAGTCGGCCCAGTCCACGACCACAGTGACGCTGTCATGATTCTTTGCGGCGCTGCGCAACATGGACGGTCCGCCGATGTCGATATTCTCGATGGCGTCCTCAAGTTGCACATCAGGTTTGGCGATCGTCTGTTCGAACGGGTAGAGATTCACCACGACCAAGTCGATGGCGGCGATGTCATGATCCTTGATGGCGGCTTCGTGCTCAGCGTTTCCGCGAACGTGGAGCAGCCCACCATGCACCTTCGGGTGCAGCGTCTTGACCCGTCCATCGAGCATCTCGGGAAACCCCGTGTGCTCGCTGATATCTTTGACTTCCAAGCCGGCTTCACGCAGCACGCGGGCGGTGCCGCCAGTGGAGATGAGTTCCACGCCGGATTCGGCGAGGGACTTGGCAAAGGGGACGAGGCCGGTCTTATCGGATACGGAAAGGAGGGCCCGGGAGATTCTACTCATGGTCGAGACAAGAAATTCCGGATTCCGGTGCCCAGCGTCAACGTCAATCTGAAGAGTCGAAACTTGGCCAAAACACGGGAATATTTTCAATTGAGTTCAAGCTGAGAGTTTGATTACCTATGGCGCGTCAAACGTCCACCTTCCGCACCCGGAACGTGGG
>JBMYQZ010000971.1:0-1216 GCA_049601855.1 Limisphaerales bacterium
CGTTGATGGCCATCCACGCGGGGGCGCCTTGGAATTGGCCCATGCGCATCATCTGCGGCGAGGCGGGTGTGCCGAAGAGAGGCAGGGCGCTGATGACGCCAATGGTCGGTTTTTCGGCGACCATCACCCGGGAGATCGCCCGGGAGACGTCGTATTCGAGGAGGCGCTCACGTTGGGGAGCGAGGAAGGTGATATTCTCCTTCTGGTCAAGGCAGGTGAACGACACGCCGTGGAACAGGCGATCGCCAGTCTGAAGCATCTGACCGTCGATGCCATCGAGGTTCGCGGAATCTTCGGCGTCGGTGTCCGGTTGCGGATCGAGTTTCTCCAGCTTGATGAACTTCGGGGCGAGCGTCTGATACTCGTGCAGGAGATCCTCGACGCGCCGGGCATAGTTCTTGATGAACGCCGGCACGTTCACGTCGTCATCCTGCGTGTAGTAGTAGCGGATGGTGACGGGCGTATCCAACTTCTTCAGGATGGCTCGTGTGCCTTCCGAGAGGGTGTAGACCTTGTCTTCGGTGAGATCGAATCGGCCGCTGCGCACGGACGAAAAGATGAGGTTGATCGCCACGAGAATCGCGAAGGCGGCGATCACACCGAGCGTGGAGAAAAAGAACGTCTCTACTTTCTTGCTGTTCATGTTTCGGGGAAATCTTGGGTTAGGAACGAATGCTCTTGAGCACGACGCTGGTGCTGAAGAGGGCGAAGCCAATGACGGAAAGGAAGAACACCAGATGTCTCAGATCGACCATGCCGCGCTGGAAATCTTCGAAATGGGTCATGAAGCTGAAGGAGGAAACCAATTCCGCCAGCCACGGGGAGATTCCGTTGAAAAAGGCGATGATCGGTTCGAGACCGCCCAGCACCATCAACAGGCAGACGACCACCGAGATGATGAAGGCGATGACCTGGTTACGGGTGAGAGCCGAGGTGAGGCAGGTGATCGCCAGGTAAGCTCCAGCCATCATAAAGCTGCCAATGTAGGCGCCAGCGATCACGCCGTTGTCCGGCGCACCGAGGTAATTCACCGTGAGCACCAGCGGAAAGGTGAGGGCCAGGGCCAGACCGATAAACGCCCAGCTGGCGACGAATTTGCCGACGATCGCCTGCCACGGGGTGACTGGCATGGTCATCAACAATTCCAAGGTGCCCTGTCGGTGTTCTTCTGACCAGACCCGCATGCCGACGGCCGGTACGAGAAATAGAAACAGCC
>JBMYQZ010000972.1:0-1099 GCA_049601855.1 Limisphaerales bacterium
CAGAGTGTAGAAACGCGAAGCGGAGTCGATGGTCGGAAGAGGAGGATCTGCCGCCGGCGTGCCGGTCGTGAGCAGCAATGCCATCAACAGGAAGACGATCCCTCGCAAAAGCCTGGTGTTGTTTGCACCCATCATCATCGATCCGCCGACTCACGTATCATCGGTAACCATGTTGTGACTGGCAATGCAGGATTGGTCCCAATCTACTGTAGGAACAATTCCTCCACATTCCATGTCAGTGGAAATGGTGCGGTGGCGGAGGCTTTGAGATTGCCAAGTCGAGCGCGTAGCGCGGCGTGCTGGGGTCGCTTGAAGAGGGGAATGAACGGCAGTTCGCGAGCGAGGATCACGCGGATTTCGTTGGCTGTTTTCTTGCGTTGCTCGAACTCCAGTTCACCACGCTGGCGGAGGAAGAGGTCGTCAATCCGTTTCTCCCATGCCGTGGCCGGATTCTTTTGTTGCGGATTCCAGAAATGCATGGGGCCATCGGAGCGCAGAATGTCTCCCGCGGTATGCGGATCCGGAAGGCCGCCGCCGAAGCCCATCAAGATCGCGTCGTAATCAGACTTCGTATCGATCGAATGCAGCAGGGCAGGGAACTCCACGTGTTCGACGGTCACCTGCATGCCAAGTGAATTCAATTGTTGGGCAATGGCCTCCGCCACGGCCGTGCTGGTGGCTGAACCGCGGGCAAGTTTGAGCGAGAAAGCCACTTTGTTCCCCCGG
Organism: Limisphaerales bacterium; assembly: GCA_049601855.1. GTDB lineage: Bacteria > Verrucomicrobiota > Verrucomicrobiia > Limisphaerales > JAYPXF01. Next base: position 727 of record JBMYQZ010000972.1, read on the forward strand.
GAATCCTCCAGTTGTCCATCGGCGACTTCCTTGATCCCGATTTGCCCCAACAGATTTACCGCCTGTGCCGGTTTATGCGGGAAGGCGACGGTATCGTCCGCCAACCATCGAGGCGACTCCGCGACGATGAACCCCCGGGCCCATCCGCCGCCGCCGTCACGCATGATCGACTCCCGGTCAATCGCCAGGCTGATGGCACGGCGAAACGCGACTTCGCGAAACCAGGCCTTTTTGTGCGGCGCCACTCCGGGAGCGTTGGTGTTTTGGTTGAACCATAGGAGACGCGGCTCGGCGCCGGGTCCGAGATCGAGGACCTGGTGATCGTTCGTCTTGGTTGCCTCGTTCAGAATCGGCAGATCTTCAATGCGAATTC
>JBMYQZ010000973.1:0-760 GCA_049601855.1 Limisphaerales bacterium
TGGCGTCTGGAGAATTAAAACTTAACCAATAGTATCCCAGGGTGATAAAGAAATTGTATAGCTCTACATCTGATAATATAGTGCTTAATTTTGGTGTAGCAGGGTATATACTATCCAGGTATTCAACGATATTGCTCTTTAGCTTGGAGTCTTTTAGTACACAAGCATTGTGAGTGCAGCTAAAAAGAGCACTATTCGGGCAATCTGCAGAACTTGAACACTTTAACGAAGGTTCAGGACCGGGACCAGGACCAGGACCAGGACCAGGACCAGGACCGGGACCAGGACCAGGACCAGGACCGGGACCAGAATCCTTAGCAGTTAGTAAAACAATACCACTGAATAAAATAATAAACATTGAAGATGATATTACTACGACAGGAATATTTCGTGATGCGGTATTAGCAGTAGCAGAAGAAGGAACTATTGCAGCGTGTTTTCTACCATAAATACTACTAGCAACTAATAAAACAATGGATAATACCATTGCTACAATAGCCACATTTCTACGTTTTACAAGGGCGCTAGACTTATGAGATGCTACAACGGTTATAACACCAGCCAAAATAAGTAATATATCTAGAGCTAGACCTAATTTGGTGAGTCCGTGATAATGCCATACCACAGCCATTATCTGTAGGCATACAATTGAGGCTATAGCTAACCCAATATTTACTTTTGTATCGGTTGACATTGGTATGGGTTTCACATTATCATGTGAAGGAGAAGGTTTGTTAGTACACTTACTTGGGTTATTATT
>JBMYQZ010000974.1:0-759 GCA_049601855.1 Limisphaerales bacterium
CCACAAGCGCGAGACGATGGGACGCGGAGATTGGGCGATGGGTAATCGATGGTGGCGATCCCAAAGCCAATGATGCCAATGCCGACGGTGGCGATCCCAATGCCGATGGTGGCGATCCCACTGCCGATGGTGGCGATCCCAAAGCCAATGATGCCAATGCCGATGGTGGCGATCCCAATGCCGATGGTGGCGATCCCAATGCCGACGGTGGCGATCCCAATGCCGATGGTGGCGAAGGCGATGGTAGCGAAGTCTGTCGCCGTGTCGCAATACTGAAGGAAACCTATTTGAATACCATCGGTAGTCCAGCCAAAGGTCGCTATGCAAACAATCCTGCGTGGCTGCAACAGAGAATTGATGAAGCTAAATCCACAACCAAAGGCAAAGGCAAAGGCAAAGGCAAAGGCAAGAAGCGCAAAGCCATAGGCGAAGCCGCAGGCACACGCAAAGGCAAGAAGCACAAATCTCTTCTGGACACAACAGAGGAAAAACTTTCCAAAATTTTCAACGAAAAGGAAAAAGAAGATATTCTAAACGAAAACCAGCTCGTAAGAATTCGTTCGATCGTAAACAATGTGGTCCGACAAGTTCCGGAAAAGATCGGTAGAATGAATGAGAAGTTTAGTATCATGGAGCTAGTTCTAGAGCCGAAAAAGGACTGGATTGAGGATTGGTGTGAGGACATACATTTGACGGCAATGCAGAATTATTATACGGCTGCTCTTGGAGTTTATTCTACAATGGTTCCACAGAATGAAT
>JBMYQZ010000975.1:0-737 GCA_049601855.1 Limisphaerales bacterium
TCCGGATTGTCGACCCCGCCGCCAACAACGGACTTCGCTTCTATCAGGTGCGCCGGGCGAGTTCATCCGGTTCCGTGGATCAATAGTCAGTTTGTTGAGATTTCGGATTTCCTGCGCGCCGCTTCGGTTTACCGTCGGCGCGTGATCTCCATCGACCTTTCAGGCAAAACCGCGGTGGTGACCGGTGGTGGACAGGGCCTCGGCCGCGCCACCGCCACCGCTCTCCATTCCGCCGGTGCCAATGTGGCCGTTACCTATTTCGAGGATCCCGACGGCCTTAACAAGTCGCGCGCTGAGGAAACTACCGCCGCGCTGGGCGAACGCGCCCTTGCCGTCGTCGGTGACGTTCGCGATCGTTCGTCCCTAGCCGCAACCTTGGATGCGGTCACCGAACGCTTCGGTTCCCTCGATATCGTCGTCAACAATGCGGCCATCCTCCGTGACCGTTCATTGAAGAAGATGGAAGACGCCGAGTGGAACGCCGTCATCGAGACCAACCTCACCGGTGTTTACAATGTCTGCAAGGAGGCCGCCACGCGTTTGGCCGCGGGCGGTCGCATTGTGAGCATGGCCTCCATCTCTGGCTTCGTCGGATTCTTTGGCCAGGCGAACTACTCCGCTGCCAAGGCCGGCGTGGTTGGCCTTACCAAGGCGCTCAGCAAGGAACTCGCGAAACGAGATATCACCGTCAATGCGGTTGCCCCGGGAGTCGTGCTTACCGAGATGGGAAAGTCGAT
>JBMYQZ010000976.1:0-659 GCA_049601855.1 Limisphaerales bacterium
ATCATCGGCGCTTCCGAGCTCATGCTCAAATCACAGCTCGAACCCACGCAGAACGAGTACATGAACATGATCAATCGTTCTGCCGAGACGTTGCTGCGGATCCTCAACGACATTCTCGATTTCTCCAAGATCGAGGCCGGCAAACTCGATCTCGAAAGCATTCCCTTCAGCATCCGTGACAGCTTGGGCGAAACCATGAAGCTCATGGCCACCCGCGCCGCGGAGAAGGATCTCGAACTTGCCTATCACATCTCCGACGAGATCCCCGAAGGTCTCGTCGGCGATCCCGGCCGTCTGCGACAAATCGTCGTCAACCTCGTCGGCAACGCCATCAAGTTCACGGATGAGGGCGAAGTGGTCGTCGGCGTCAAGTCTTCCGCGCGGGAGGACGGTGACATCAGTCTCGAGTTCGCCGTCACCGACACCGGCATGGGTATCCCGGAAGAAAAGCGCCGCAAGATTTTCGAGGAGTTCGGTCAGGCAGACTCATCGACCACCCGCGAGTTTGGCGGCACCGGACTTGGATTAAGCATCTCCCAACGCCTCGTGGAGTTGATGGATGGCGAGATCTGGGTCGAGAGCGAAAGGGGCAAGGGAAGCTCGTTCAAGTTCACGGCCCGGTTCGGAATCAAGAAGGACTTTGAGAGCATGCTGCTCAA
>JBMYQZ010000977.1:0-634 GCA_049601855.1 Limisphaerales bacterium
TGTGTTCGAAAACCGTTCAACACAACCAGTCATAGATGGAGGCCAAGGTGACCAGTCCGAGAAAGCGCGTTGCTAGTTTTTCGTAACGGGTGGCGATGGCTCGTTTCTCTTTGATGCGGCCGAAGAAGTTCTCCACGTGATGGCGGTGCTTGTAGTAACCCTTGTGATAGGCTGCGGGATCTTTGCGATTGGGCTTCGGGGGAATGCACGACTCCAGTCCGAAGGTTTGTAGGAGTTCACGAAATGAATCCGCGTCGTAGGCTTTATCAGCCAAGATTCTCCGGCCGGTCCAACCCGTCACCAGATCTGGAGCCGCCACGATATCGTGGCGTTGACCCTCGGTTAGAATCAGGCGCAAGGGGCGTCCCTTCCCCTCCACCAAAGCGTGAATCTTGGTGTTGGCTCCCCCGCGACTGTTGCCAATCTCCTGCTCTTCCGGGCCTCCCGGGCCACCACGAGCGTGTTTGTGAACTTTGACCGAGGTCGAGTCGATGCTCCAAAGCTGGCCTTGAGCGTCCTCAGCCAAGGATTGCAGAATCCGATCCCAGAGTCCTTGCTCACACCATCGTTTCCAGTACGTGTAGATCGTTGTGTGCGGTGCAAAAATGCTCAATGCCCGCCAGGAGCACCCTTC
>JBMYQZ010000978.1:0-629 GCA_049601855.1 Limisphaerales bacterium
GGGTCTGCGACTTGGTAGCCAAACACAGTTGCGCCAACCGCTTGGTTGGATACCGCCTGCAGTTTCGGGGTGAGGCCTTGGCCGTAGAAGATGTTATCGCCGAGCACGAGCGTGACTGCTGAGTCTCCAATGAATTCTTCGCCGATCAGAAAAGCGTGTGCTAAACCTTCCGGGCTGGGTTGTTCGGCATAACTCAGTTCAATCCCAAATCGACTGCCGTCACCTAGTACACGCTGATAGGCTGGTAAATCCTCAGGGGTGGAGATGAGTAATATTTCTCGGATACCAGCGAGCATCAAGACAGAGAGTGGGTAATACACCATTGGTTTGTCATAGATCGGCAGCAGTTGCTTGCTGACGCCAAGCGTTACCGGTTGCAGGCGGGTTGCTGAACCACCGGCGAGTACAATTCCCTTTCGACTCATCGCTTGCTCCCTTCGTTGCTCAATCCCAATCTTTCGCCGGTGTAGGTGCCTTCGCGAATCGGACGCCACCAGGATTCATTGGCCAAGTACCAGTCGATCGTTTTCTCAATTCCACTTTCGAACGTTTCGGCCGGTTCCCAGCCCAGTTCATCTTTGATTCTCGCAGCGTCAATCGCGTAGCGTTTGTCGTGCCCGGGGCGGTCA
>JBMYQZ010000979.1:0-547 GCA_049601855.1 Limisphaerales bacterium
GCTCAAGTCCGTCACGCTTCCCGAATCGGTGACGACGATTGGGGAGGGAGCCTTTACCAAATGTACCTCACTAAAGTCAATCAAACTGCCAGACTCGGTGACGACGATTGGGGAGGGAGCCTTTACCAAATGTACCTCACTAAAGTCCATCAAACTGCCAGACTCGGTGACGACGATTGGGAGGAATGCATTTTTGGGGTGCAAATCTCTCGAGTCCATCAAGCTACCAGACTCGGTGACGACGATTGGGAGGAATGTATTTACCAGATGTTCCTCGCTCAAGTCCATCACGCTACCAGACTCGGTGACGACGATTGGAGACATGGTCTTTCAAGGCTGTTTCTTGCTCGAGACCATCAAGCTACCAGACTCGGTGAAGATGATTGGGAGGAATGCCTTTGAAGACTGTTTCTCACTAAAATCCATCAAGCTACCAGACTCGGTGACGACGATTGGGACAGATGCCTTTGGAAACTGTACCTCACTAAAGTCCATCAAGATTCCTGACTCGGTGACGAGGATTGAACACGGGACCTTTCACAAGTGC
>JBMYQZ010000980.1:0-545 GCA_049601855.1 Limisphaerales bacterium
CCGGGGTGGGAGGGGAGTTGGATGGAGTGCCCGCGGCGAGGCGGGGTGGTCACTTGAGCTGCGGGGGCGGGGCGTTCGTCTTCGCATCGGATCTTGGCGACGGGAGACAGCAGACGTAGGCTTCCTTTCAATGGCCCAGATGGCAAAACGGAGAATACGAGCCTCTCGAAAGGGCTATCCGCGTTTTGTCTGTGCATCTGAAAAACGCTGGACCGGGAATTTGGGAGCAAGAACGGGCCACCGTTTTTACAATCCCGACACCGGGCGATGGTTAAACCGAGATCCGCTGGGAGAAGAGGGTGGTATTGCTTTGTACGTTTCGTTGTTGAATGACCCACAAAGCAATATTGATCCGTACGGTCTTATCATTACGGAGAAACTCGTCCAGGAGATAGCGCAGATGGGGAAAGAGGAGATGAAGCAGTGGGTCAAAAACAACCCTGGCCTAGCACAGCGCATGTATCAGAGATTGCGGAGATACAATTCTGCCGCAGCTCAGAGTTTTAAGTGGGCTCAAAAAGCCGCCGGATACCGTCGTTCTTCGT
>JBMYQZ010000981.1:0-540 GCA_049601855.1 Limisphaerales bacterium
GACGCCTGGTTTGCGGATGGCGCCAAGGAGCGTTTCCTGGGCAACGACTACAAGGCAGACGAGTGGGACATGGTCCGTGACATCCTGGATGTCTGGTTCGACAGTGGCTCCACACATGCGTTCGTTCTGGAACAGCGCGAAGATCTCGCCCCCAAGCGCAAGACCGACGGCGGCAAGGACTATGTCCTTTACCTTGAAGGCTCCGACCAGCATCGCGGCTGGTTTCAATCGTCGCTGCTCCTGTCGCTCGCCGGCAACGGCATTGCGCCGTACCGCAACGTTTTAACCCACGGCTTCATGGTCGATGCCGATCGCGAAAAGATTTCCAAAAGCAAACAGGACGGCGGCTATGCCAAGCCGCAGACTGCCGAGGCGTACGTCGGCAACTACGGAGCGGACATCGTCCGGTTGTGGGTGGCATCGCAGGATTTTCGAAACGACATTACCGTCAGCGAGGAACGCATTAAGAAGGTCGCGGAGGCGTATCGTGGCATCCGCAATGCCCTCCGTTATCAACTCAGTAACCTTTACGACTTCGAT
>JBMYQZ010000982.1:0-500 GCA_049601855.1 Limisphaerales bacterium
CCGGCAGCACATTCCCCTTGGGCCGGAACTCGTGCCCGACATAACCATCGTAACCCGTGGCGGCAATCGCCGCGCAAATCGCCGCGTAATTGAGCTCCTGCGTATCGTCAAGGTCGCTGCGACCTGGGTTGCCCGCGGTGTGAAAATGCCCGATCGCCCCACTGTGCTCGCCGATAGTGCGGATCACATCGCCTTCCATGATCTGCATGTGGTAGATATCGTACAACAACTTGACCCGTGAACTACCTACCCGCTCGACGACTTCAAGCCCCCATTCGGTGCAGTCGCACTGATACCCCTCGTGATCAACCTTAGAATTGAGCAACTCAATATTGAGGTTGATGCCCTTATCCTCAGCATAAGACGCAACGCGGCGCAAACCGTCGGCCGTGTTGTCAATCGCCTCGTCTTCTTCTATCCCCTCGACGATATTGCCGCTAAAACAGATCAGCCCCCCAATGCCCCTTTCAGCGGCAATGTCGATCGACACACGCAACTCC